>CAJXTJ010000098.1 GCA_913061165.1 uncultured Polaribacter sp. | reverse complement strand
AGATCTACACGTAAGGAGTCGTCGGCAGCGTCAGATGTGTATAAGAGACAGCGCTTCACAAGTAAAAGTTGGTAAAGAGTTATACGGATATCAAAAGGATGCACTCCATGAGATTTTTAATCGATTTGAAACAGCTCCACCAGATTATCATTTATTATATCAATTACCTACAGGTGGTGGTAAAACAGTTATATTTTCTGAAATTGTAAGACGTTATATCGAAACTTTTAAAAAGAAGGTTTTAGTACTAACGCATAGAATAGAGCTAAGTAAACAAACGTCTAGAATGTTAGACGAATTTGGTGTAAATAATAAAATTATTAACAGCACTGCGCAGTTAGATGATCAAGACGATTTTAATTGTTTTGTAGCCATGGTAGAAACCTTAAAAAATAGGTTAACAGATGATAAATTAGATATTTCTGATATCGGTTTGGTTATTGTAGATGAGGCGCATTACAATTCTTTTACTAAAATTTTTAAATTTTTTGATGGTGCTTTTGTGTTAGGAGTTACAGCAACTCCCTTAAGTTCTAATATTAAATTACCAATGTATGAGAATTATCAAGAATTATTCGTTGGCGAGCCTATTCATCACTTAATTGAAAGCGGCTATTTAGCGCAAGCAAATATGTATTCTTATAATGTTGGCTTAACTTCTCTTGAGGTTGGTGCAAACGGAGATTATACGGTAAAATCTTCTGAAGATTTGTATATGAATACAGATATGTTATCTAAATTGGTAGGTGCATATGAAGAAACTGCAAAAGGTAAAAAAACATTAATTTTTAACAATGGTATAAATACTTCTATACAGGTATTTCATGCGTTTAAAAAGGCAGGCTATCCTATTGCGCATTTAGACAATACCAATACTAAAAAAGAGCGTGAACTTATTTTAAAATGGTTTCATAAGACACCAAACGCAATTATTAGTTCTGTAAGTATACTAACTACTGGTTTTGATGAGCCAAGTATTGAGGCAATTATTTTAAACAGAGCAACAAAATCTCTGACCTTATATTATCAAATGATTGGACGTGGTTCTCGTATTTTTGGAGAAAAATCTACATTTGAGGTAATAGATTTAGGAAATAACTTTCATAGGTTTGGGCCCTGGGGTGCAGATTTAGATTGGCAAAAAATGTTTAGAGCGCCAGATTATTATTTAGATGCCATTCTTTCTGATGAAGAGATCGAAAATACATTTAGATATGAATTACCTGCACATGTTCAGCAAGAATTTGAAAAGGCTACAGATACCTATTTCGATATGAAAAGTGTGTACATAGATACTATTAAAACGGGTGAATCCTCTAAAAGAGTCCTAGAAAAATCGATAGTACACCATGCAAAAATGTGTATTGAAAATAGTGAAGATGTTTTTGATGCGTTAATTTTAGCAAAAATGCTAGGAGAAGAAATAGACGACAGAATTAACCGCTATGCAAAATGTATTTCTAAAAGTACACATAACTTTGTTACCTGGTTAAAAGATGATTATCGTAAAAAACTAAATGCATACCTAAGAGAAAACTTTGATGAAGATTATGAAGAAATTTATGGTCATCCACCCATTGAGGAATAAAATATATTAAAAAAAGCGTTGAAATTTCTCAACGCTTTTTTTAATATATTTATATAAGTTACTCATATAAACTATAAGATTTTTTGCGTGTTTTAAGCACTAAAGTTAGCAAATAAAACACAGATAGAAAGTCCGCGAGGATTTTCGGAAGTAGGTAAGAAGCTAGCAATAAATTATATACGATGTTGCCAGTCGTTTTTAATCTACTGACCAATCTAAAACGTGTAAAATGTCATTCAGTCCAAAATAAACATAAATTTCACCATTAGGTTTTATCAGTAAATGATTTATTTTAAAATCAGAACTTTGAAAAAATAATTTTTCAATTAAATTATATTGGTCTAAATAGATGTGGTTCTTTTTATTCGGTTCAATTTGTGATTCTTTGGTACCAATTAAGAAAGATTGATATCGATTAGAATTGTTTTTTATCCATTTCCAATATTTTTTATATTTGGAGTCTTTATAAATATTGTCATCATTATTCCTATACAAATGTAGCATTGTCTTTTTTTCTTTATTAAATTCAGAACCAATGATTTTTGTCAAGAACATTGTTATTTGGTGGAATTGAATCGAATCAAGTTTTCCGATTTTTTTATGAAGATATATATTCTTAATAATTGAAGAATCATTTTCAATAGTTCTAATGTAAATTTTTCTATTATCGAGTGATTCAAATTTAGCTTTGGTAATTTTGTCATTTTTTAAGTTATACTGAATTTTTTTGCTAAAATTTTGACTAAAACAAGTAATTGAAATTAAAAATATTATTGTAGTTAGATTTTTCTTCATGTTGTGGCTAACGTTGTTGTATATAGTTTGTTGCGTGTTTATACTTTGTTTATGAATGGTCAATATAGGAATTCCCTTTAAATAAAAACTGCGGATTTCCGCAGTTTTTATTTACTATTTTATAGGTACTAGAGAAACGGAAAGGTTCAATTTTACTCTTAAATAGTAAATAAAAAACCTGATAATATGGAGGTTTTTAACTCAAAACGTATTGTAACGTTATTGAATAAGATTTTTACATGTTTTAAACAATTAATTAAATAGAAAGAAAAATAACATAGAAAATCTTAGAGGATAAGCGCAAGTAGGCGAGTGGCAAATAATAAATTTAGGAGGTGTTGTTTAAAATGTAATTGTTTATTCAGGTACAAATAGATAAAATCTGTCTATTAATTCTAAAATCATTTTTTCGGGTACTTTATGTATCAAAGTAACCTGGCCTTATCTATTCTATAGAGATATAAAAAATAACTCTAAAATTTTGTAAATTTACAAGATGATTCAAGAGCTTAAAAACAATTATGGGCACTTATTTGAAGATGCCCTTTTAAATGAAATAAATCAAGTTGGAACCTTCAAAGAAGTTGCTGCAGGGTTTAAGATGATGGAAATTGGAGACTATGTGAAAGCCATGCCTTTATTAGTTTCAGGAGCAATAAAAATATTAAGGGAAGATACTGATGGAGATGAGTTATTACTCTATTTTTTAGAAAAAGGAGATACTTGTGCCCTGACTTTAACGTGTTGTGTTGCTCAAACAAAAAGTAAAATTAGAGCCATTGCAGAAACCGATTCAAAACTGATTATGATTCCTATTCAACAAATGGAAGAATGGTCAGAAAAATATAAAAGTTGGAGACATTTTGTTTTTGAAAGTTACAATAACAGACTTAATGAAATGCTTGAAACTATAGATAGTATTGCCTTTCTAAAAATGGATGAACGTCTGCTTAAATATCTTGCAGAGAAAGTTAGAATTTCAAAAAACAACACGATTCACAAGACACACCAAGAAATAGCCTATGAACTTCACACCTCTAGAGTGGTTATTTCTAGACTATTGAAAAAACTCGAAACATTGGGTAAAATAGAATTGAACCGAAACGCTATTTTAATTAAAGATATTTAATGCCTATGTAACTAATGTTACTGTGCAGCTTATTTTTCAGAATTACATTTGCCATAAATAAACGAAGAATATTTTATGGAAATAATTGAAATTTTTGGATATATATCAGCTTTAATTATTGGTATATCATTAGGTTTAATTGGTGGTGGTGGCTCTATATTAGCGGTTCCTGTTTTAGCCTATTTATTCTCAGTCAACGAAAAAGTAGCCACAGCATATTCCTTATTTATTATTGGGGCAAGTGCATTAGTTGGTGGCTTAAAACAACACTTTAAAGGTTTGGTAGATTGGCGTACAGCCATTGTATTTGGGCTTCCAGCAATTGTTGGTGTTTCTTCAATAAGGCATTATGTAGTGCCTGCATTACCCGATATCTTATTTAATATAGGAGATTTTGATTTTACGAGACGCATGGGAATGTTTGGTTTTTTTGCTTTGCTTATGATTCCTGCTGCTTTTTCAATGCTAAAAGAAAGGGAAGAAAAAGTAACAACCGGAGCTGTAGCATATAATTACCTTTTTATTATAATTGAAGGATTAATTGTGGGTGCAATTACAGGAATGATAGGTGCCGGTGGCGGATTTCTAATTATACCTGCTTTGGTAATACTCGCAAATGTAGAAATGAAAGTAGCTGTTGCAACATCACTCATAATAATTGCATTTAAATCTTTAATGGGCTTCTTTCTTGGAGATGTGTTTACCATGGAAATAGATTGGCAGTTTTTGGCAGTTTTTACATCCATATCTTTAGTTGGTATCTTCATTGGAAGCTACCTTGGAAATTTCATAGATGGGAAAAAACTAAAGAAAGGTTTTGGTTATTTCATTTTTGTAATGGCCCTCTTTATATTTTATATGGAATTTTTTATTAAATAGTTGTGTAACTAATGTTACTGTGTAGGTTATAATGAAGTTATAAATTTGAATATTATTTAAATACAGATTATGAAAATAGAACAAATATATACAGGATGTTTATCGCAAGGCGCTTATTATATTGAGAGTAATGGCGAAGTTGCTATCATAGATCCGCTGCGTGAAGTAAAAACGTATCTAGAAAAAGCAAAAGCAGACAATGCCAAGATTAAATACATTTTCGAAACACATTTTCATGCAGATTTTGTGAGTGGGCACGTTACTTTATCTAAAGAAACGGGGGCACCAATTGTTTTTGGACCAAATGCAGAAACAAGTTTCGATTCGATCATAGCAAAAAATAATCAAGTCTTTAAACTAGGTAATATAACAATTACCGTTTTGCATACACCGGGGCATACTATGGAAAGTTCTGTATATCTTTTAAAAGATGAAAATGGAAAAGACCACGCTATTTTTAGCGGAGACACCTTGTTTTTAGGAGATGTAGGACGTCCAGATTTAGCACAAAAAACAGGAAGTATTACAGCCGAAGATTTAGCAGGTTTTTTATTCGACAGTCTTCGTACTAAAATAATGCCTTTGGCAGATGATGTTATTGTGTATCCGGCACACGGAGCCGGTTCCTCTTGTGGTAAAAAATTAAGCAAGGAAACAATAGATCTGTTAGGCAACCAAAAGCAAACAAATTATGCGTTACGTGCAGATATGACGAAAGAAGAGTTTATTAAAGAAGTTACAGATGGTTTATTGCCACCACCTCAATATTTTCCATTAAACGTAAAGATGAATAAAGAGGGGTATGATGATTTTGGCGATGTATTAAAACGAAGTACTCAGGCCTTATCTCCGGAAGCTTTTGAAGCGGCAGTAAATGAAACAGAAGCAATTGTATTAGATGTACGTCATCAAAATGATTTTGCTAAAGGCCACATTCCGCGTTCAATATTTATAGGATTAGATGGCGGTTTTGCACCTTGGGTAGGCGCTTTAATTGCAGATGTTAAAAAACCTATTCTATTAGTAACACCGGTTGGTAGAGAAGAAGAAACAATTACACGTTTATCGCGCGTTGGTTTTGATCAAACTTTAGGGTATTTAAAAGGTGGATTTAATACCTGGAAAAAAGCCTCTAAAGAATATGATACCGTAAGTTCTATTCCAGCAACTATTTTTAAAGAAGCAAAAGAAAGTGGAGCTGTTCTTATATTTGATGTAAGAAAAGAAGCAGAGTACTTATCGGAGCATGTATTGGGTGCAAATAATACACCCTTAGATTATATTAATAATCATCTTTCAGAATTTCCAGATACAGGCTCTTTTTATGTGCATTGTGCAGGAGGTTACAGAAGTATGATTACAGCATCTATTCTAAAAAGTAGAGGCATTCATAATTTAATTGACGTTCAAGGTGGTTTTAAAGCAATAAAAGAGGTAAACGTTGCAGTTTCAGCGCATGTTTGCCCATCAACATTATAAATTATAAAAATGAATTGGATATACGAACCGTGGCCTTGGTACATAGCTGGCCCAATGATTGCCCTTATAATGTTCCTACTTATAATGGTGGATAAAAGTTTTGGAATGTCTTCCAACTTGCGCACAATGTGCACTATTTGCGGAGCAGGTAACAAAGCTGATTTCTTTAAATTTGACTGGAAATCGCAAAAGTGGAATTTAGTTGTAGTGCTTGGTGCTGTTATTGGTGGTTTTATAGGATCTTATTTTTTAAGTACAAATACAGCAGTAGCAATACATCCAGATACCATTTTAGATTTAAAATCTCTAGGTTTTGAAAGTGCAGGAACTGCATATCTTCCTACAGAATTATTCGATACTAAGGCATTACTAAGCATAAAAAATGTATTGCTTTTGTCTATTGGAGGAGTATTAGTAGGTTTTGGAGCACGGTATGCTGGAGGATGTACTTCTGGTCATGCAATTTCAGGATTAAGTAATTTACAAATACCTTCTTTAATAGCTGTTATCGGTTTCTTTATTGGAGGTCTCACAATGATTCACTTTATTTTCCCTTTATTATTTTAAACCATGAGAACACTTATCTACTTATGTATCGGAATCCTTTTCGGAATCACAATGTTTAAATCGGAAGCAGCTTCTTGGTTTCGTATTTATGAAATGTTCAAATTTGAATCTTTTCATATGTATGGTATTATAGGTTCTGCATTATTTATTGGAATTATACTAGTCCAATCAATCAAAAGATTCAAAATAAAATCTTTCTATGGAGAAAAAATAAACTTTAGCCCAAAAGCAAAGAGCTTTAGTCGTTATATGTTTGGCGGAATTATATTTGGTTTAGGCTGGGCCTTAGCAGGTGCCTGTCCAGGACCAATGTTTACGTTGGTTGGAGCAGGTTATAGTTCAATTTTTATAGTAATTATAGCTTCGCTTTTAGGTACTTTTTTATATGGATTATTGAAAGAAAAATTGCCACATTAAAGTGTTTAGAAGATTTGGGAGATTGGGTTTTAAAAAATAATTCTGTAGTAGAATTACATTGAATAATACCATCTATAAGATGCTACGGAATTGTAATGAATACTTGTTGACGAATTGTAAAACACCCCAAAACGAATTTTTATTGAAAGTTCAGAGCTTTCTGGGATATTTTACATAATAGAGAATTATAGCTATCATTTAAAAGCTAGAAGTTAATTAGCCGTAATTTCTTTTAACATAATATCTACCGATATAAGTCTAAAGGCATTATATCTGATATTATGATTAAATAGCCTGAAATACGGCTATACAGAAATTACTACATAAATGTGCTATAATGTTCTGCGTTATGTAACTTGAGCTTTGCTTAAAAGCGAAAGTTTATCTACAGTTTCTTAAAAAAATTTATTCTCAAAAGTTTCTTCTACAATGTTAATGGAACACTTTTTATGCGACGACATAGGAGGGAAGCATAATGTGTGTGAAATGGAAAAATAAAACTTATTACATTCTTTTATAGTATTCAATTTGAATATTAGATTATATTCAAAAACACATTAAAGTTAGATCTCAAAATTCTTCACTAAAAATTTATCTGCTTACTAAAATATTTTACGAACGATTTAAATTTTGTTTTAAATAAGTTTTGTGTCAACAAACGAATATAATTCATTTAAAATACATAATAACAGAATAGTTTACTGTGATAATAATTATATATGAATATATATAT
>CAJXTJ010000097.1 GCA_913061165.1 uncultured Polaribacter sp. | reverse complement strand
ATATTAAAAATCTGCTTATTTATTGTAAAAAAAGTAAAAGATAAAATCCCTCAACTGATTTTTCGGGACTATTTATCTTTTACTTAAATTCTGTTGGAATTTCACAAACTGGTATCGGTATCATTTTATGTTGATTGATTTTATTTAATCTTTCATAAATTTTAAAAGCTTCATGCTTTCTTTCCGAAAAATCGTTTGCTATTTTTCCTTCGTTTTGCATTTGCATTGCCCATTCTAATTCATCATAGGATGCGCCAATTTGATCTTCATCTGTTCTACTGTCTCCAAATAAACCATCTGTAGGTTGTGCTTCTTGTATTGAGTTTGGCACATTTAAATAAGCAGCTAACTCATAAACTTCAGACTTCATTAAATCGGCAATTGGGCTTAAATCTACACCTCCATCACCATATTTTGTATAAAATCCAACACCAAAATCTTCAACTTTATTACCAGTTCCAGCAACTAAATAACTATGTAAACTAGCAAAATAGTATAAAGTAGTCATGCGTAATCTTGCTCTTGTATTTGCTAAAGATAAATTTACCGCATCCGAAGATGCAATGGTAGGAAGCATGTTTTTAAAATCTTCAAAAGTAGAGGTTAAGTCTACTCTTACTTCAGAAACATTGCTAAATTGTTCTTTTAATTGTTTGATGTGTTCCTCGGCTCTATTTACTTGGCTTTCGGCCTGATGTATTGGCATTTCTACACACAATGTAGGAAAACCGGTCTTTGCACAAAGAGTAGATGCAACTGCAGAATCTATTCCACCAGAAACACCAACTACAAAACCTTTTACTTTTGATTTTTCAGCATAATCTTTTAACCAAGATATAATGTGAGATGCTACTTTTTCTGTATTCATTAGAGAAACTATTTTTGTATTTTTAGCGTTTATAATTCTAATAGCAATATACGAAGTTTATGAGATTTTTTCAAATGATTTTATTGGTTTTATTTAGTTTTTGTGCTTGCGATATTGATAAAATAGAGGAAATAGATATCTCTAATATTGAGGTTGATTTTTCAGTAAAAAGATTTGATATTGACTACTATACTGCAATAAATGGAAATATTTATGATTTAAAGAATACGTATCCTTATTTTTTTCCTCAACAAATTACAGATAGTATTACGCTCTCCAAAATAAATAATAAGGATGAGCAAGAATTGTTTTCCGAAACTCAGAAGGTTTTTAAAGATTTTTCTCCATTTAAAGAACAGTTTTCAAAGCTCTTTAAGCATGTAAAATATTACAACACTAAATTTAAAGCGCCAACAGTTGTTACCATGTTAACCAATATAGATTATGACAGTAGAGTAATTTATGCTGATAGTTTATTACTGCTTTCTTTAGATGTTTATTTGGGTGAAAATCATAGATTTTATAACGATTATCCGAAGTATATAAAAGGTAAAAACACAAAAGAACATCTTATTGTAGATGCTGCAAATGAAATTATAAAGCGTCAAATTCCTAAGAGTACCGAAAGAAGTCTTGTTGGAAAAATGATATATGAGGGAAAAAAAATGTATCTATTAGATATGTATATACCGGCTATTAGTGCTAAAGAAAAAATAGGTTACGATACTGATAAGTTAAATTGGGCACGCTCTAATGAAGAACAAATTTGGAGTTATTTTATAGAAAAAAAATTACTTTTTAGTACAGACAGAAATTTAAATAAGCGATTTCTAGAAATTGCACCATTTTCTAAGTTTTATATGGAACAAGATAATTTATCTCCTGGAGGTGTTGGTATTTGGGTAGGTTGGCAGATTGTAACTTCTTATATGAAACATAATGATGTATCTTTGCAGCAATTATTACAAATTAACGAATTAGATTTATTTAAAAAATCGAAGTATAAGCCCAGAAAATAATGTCAATAGAACACAATTCAGAAATTAAATTTAAAGTAGCTTTAGATGAAAATAAAATTCCAGAAGAAATTTCTTGGACAGCTATAGATGGTGGTATAGATAACGAACCGTCTAAAGCAATTATGATTTCTGTTTGGGATCATAAAAAGAAAGATACTTTAAAAATGGATTTGTGGACAAAAGATATGCCAGTAGATGAAATGAAGCAGTTTTATCATCAAACTTTAGTTGCTATGGCTGAATCATTTGAAAGAGCTACAGATGACGCTAAAATGGGAGCAACTATGAAAGATTTTTGCGATTATTTTGCAGAAAAGCTGGAATTGAAATAGAAACTTTAAGCTTCTTTAATGATATCGATAATTTGTTTGTAATCAGCTTTGTTGTTTACAAAATCTAATTCGGACACATCTATTGTCAATAAATTTAAATCATTTTGAGTAGTAATAAAACCCTGATATCCATCATGTATTTTTTTTAGATAATCAGCTTGAATATTTTGCTCAAAATCTCTACCTCTATTTTTAATATTTTCTAATAGTCTATCTGTATTTTGATATAGATAGACGTACAAATCAGGTTTTGTAATTTCTTTATAAATTAAATTAAACATTTTTCGATATAGCAGATACTCATCTTTAGAAAGCGTTACCTGCGCAAATATTAAAGATTTAAAAATATAGTAATCTGAAATAATAAAATTCTTAAACAAATCAAACTGCGCCAAGTCATCGCTTAACTGCTGATATCTATCTGCAAGAAAGCTCATTTCTAGTGGGAAAGCATATCTTTCTTTATCTTCATAGAATTTTGGTAAAAAAGGATTGTCTGCAAAACGCTCTAAAACTAATTTTGCATTAAATTGATTAGAAATTAGATTCGCTAAAGAAGTTTTACCAGCACCAATGTTACCTTCTATAGCAATGTAATTATATTTTTCTGATAGTATAATAGGACGTGTTAAGGTCTCATATGTAAGAGTTATTTCAGAGGAATCAAAACAACTTTGTAAGCAAATTTGTAATTCTTTTTGTTCTATTGGATGTATTACATTTGGTGCAATTTCAACCAAAGGCACCATCACAAATTTACGTTCCAACATTTTTGTATGCGGAATAATAAATGTTTTAGAAAAGAGAACCTCATCATCAAATAATAAAATATCTATATCTATATTTCTATTTTGGTATTCGGGTGATATGGCTCTTTGTCTTCCTAATTTTGTTTCAATATTTAAGACAGTTTTCAGCAATTCATCTGCCGTTAGACGAGTAGATACTTGAATACAGATGTTATAAAAATCTTCCCCAGCAAAGCCCCAAGAAGCAGTTTTATAAATAGAAGATATTTTTTGGACATCACCGGCTACATCACTTATGAGGTTGATTGCTTTTTGAAGGTTTTCAAGTTTATTCCCTTGATTTGTGCCTAAAGATAAATATGTAACGCTTTGTATTTTCATAAAGAGTTACAAAGAAAATGAAAGCATTTCGATAAATAGCTTTTAAATAAAAAAAATCGCCAAAATTAATTGGCGATTTTTAAATATCAATCAGAAAAGAATATTATTCCTCTTTTCTTGGTTCTCTTGGTTTTCTGTCATCACGTCCGCGATTATCTCTGCTTCTGCTATCACGTCCACCAGAACGTTTATCATCTCTTGGTGGTCTTGCTACATAACCTTCTGGTTTTGGCAACAATGCTTTTCTAGAAACTTTTTCTTTACGAGTTCTCGGGTCTAAACCAAAGTACTTCACATCTAAAACCTCTCCCATTTTAACAACATCAGATACATTATCTGTGCGTTCCCAAGCTAGTTCACTTACGTGCAATAAAACTTCATTTCCTGGCGCTTCTACATATTCTACAACAGCACCAAAATCTAACATTTTAATTACTTTCACTTCGTAAGCTTCACCAACTGTTGGTTTAAAAAGCATAGACTCAATACGAGTAATTACTTGTTCAATTCCTGTAGGGTCTGTTCCTAAAATTTCGATAATTCCTTCTTCAGTTACAGCATCTTCAGTAATTACAATCGTAGTTCCTGTTTCTTTCTGTAATTCTTGGATATGTTTACCTCCTGGCCCAATAAATGCACCAATCATATCATTAGGAATACGTCTGTTAATCATTTTAGGAGCATGTTCCTTAACCTCTTCATTTGCAGAAGAAATGGTCTCAGTTATTTTTCCTAAAATATGTAAACGACCAGCACGAGCTTGTTGTAAAGCATTTACTAAAATCTCGTAGCCTAATCCTTTTACTTTAATATCCATTTGACAAGCAGTAATACCTTCAGAAGTACCTGTTACTTTAAAATCCATATCACCTAAGTGATCTTCATCCCCTAAAATATCAGACAATACAGCGTATTTTCCAGATTCAGCATCAGAAATTAATCCCATGGCAATACCAGAAACAGGTCTTGTCATTTGAACTCCTGCATCCATTAATGCCATTGTACCAGCACAAACAGTTGCCATAGAAGAAGAACCGTTAGATTCTAAAACTTCAGAAACGACTCTTACTGTATAAGGGCAATCCGCTGGAATCATTCCTTTTAATCCACGTTGTGCTAAGTTACCATGTCCAACTTCTCTACGAGAGGTTCCACGAATTGGTCTAGCTTCACCTGTACAAAAAGGAGGGAAGTTATAATGTAAATAGAAATTTTCTTCGCCTTCGTAAGATGGCATGTCTATTTTGTTAGCATCTCTAGACGTTCCTAAAGTTACGGTAGCTAAAGCTTGCGTTTCTCCACGAGTAAAGATTGAAGAACCATGTACTGATGGTAAATAATCTACTTCTGACCAAATTGGTCTAATTTCATCCGTTTTACGACCGTCTAAACGTAAGCCTACATTTAATGTTAAATCTCTAATCGCAGCTTTTTCAGCTTTGCGATAATAATCAGAAACTAAACCACCATAATCTGCTAATTCTTCTTCAGAAAAAGTAGCTTTAATCGCTTCTTTTATTTCTTTAAATGCCGCAGTTCTCTCATGTTTAGCAGATCCAGCTTCTGCGATAGCATATACTTTATCGTATGCCATATCATGAACCTTTTTCTCTAAATCTTTATCTTCTCTTGCACCTTCATATTCACGTACTTCTTTCTTTCCGAATGCTTCTGCTAGTCTTATTTGAGCAGCACATTGAACTTTAATAGCTTCGTGTGCAAACTTAATAGCATCTGCCATTTCTTCTTCAGAAATTTCATCCATTTCACCTTCAACCATCATTACAGAATCAGCGGAAGCTCCAATCATCATATCGATGTCAGATTCTGCTAATTGAGCTCTAGTTGGGTTGATAATAAATTCTCCGTTTATACGACCAACTCTAGCTTCAGAGATTGCGCATTCAAATGGGAAATCTGACAATTGAATAGCTGCTGATGCTGCTAAACCTGCCATTGCATCTGGCATTACATTTTCGTCATGAGACATTAACTGTATCATCACTTGCGTTTCTGCAGTATAATCTTTTGGAAATAATGGACGTAAAACACGGTCTACAAGACGCATTGTTAATACTTCACCATCACTTGGTCTTGCTTCTCTTTTAAAGAAACCTCCAGGGTAACGTCCTGCAGCAGCAAATTTTTCTCTGTAATCTACTGTTAAAGGTAGAAAACCAAGATCTTTTTGTTCGTAATTGGAAACAACTGTACACAACATCATACATTTTCCTGATTGCACAACAACTGATCCGTGCGCTTGTTTTGCTAATTTTCCGGTTTCGATAGAAATTTCTCTACCATCTCCGAGGTCTATAACCTCTCTAAATACTTTTGGAATCATAATTTTAATTCTAAATTTTTAATTTGTTTGTTGCTGTGTTGTTATCTGTTGTTGCAATGGAAATACAGAATCATTGTTGGTAATTCTGACTTTTTATAAGTTGCTAATTTTTGTAAAAATCAGACTTTAATTTGTTGTAATAAAAAAGAGGCACGTTTATAGTGCCTCTTTTAATAAGAATTATTTTCTAATTCCTAATTCTTTAATGATAGCACGATATCTATTGATTTCGGTTTTCTTTAAATAGTCTAGTAAACTTCTACGTTTACCTACCAACATAACTAATGAACGCTCTGTATTATAATCTTTACGATTATTTTTTAAGTGCCCAGTTAAATGGTTAATTCTGTGCGTAAATAACGCAATTTGTCCTTCTGAAGAACCAGTATCGTTTTTACCTTTACCGTGTTTCTCAAAAAGTTGTTCTTTTACTTCTTTAGTCAAGTACATGCCAATATTATTTAAATGATTATTATGTATATCAACGAAATTATTTCATTGAAGCTGCAAATATAGTATTATTTTTTATTTAATTCATTCTAGTAAAGAGATATTTCCTTGATATTAACGGGTTTCAAATAGTGTTTAAGCGTCTCATTTAAATGATATTACAGTATTTTTTTATTTTTTACTTTTTGATATGTATGATGCATTTCTGTATAAACATAGAAATTCATAAATCTTTCCATTTTTAGTGTAGTTTTTTTAACAAATTATCAATTCTTTTATAAAATATGATATATACTTTGTTTGTCTCAATTTAATCTCTAGATTTGTTGTTTAAACAGAGAGAACCAAGATGTTAAATAATAACTTTACACGTTTCTATTTCTACTTTTATTTTTACAATAAAAGCAGAGACTTTGTATCATGTTGTTAAGAAACATTCATATAATATAAAGTCTCGAATTAAATTCGAGACTTTTTTTTTGATATCATTTTTTATTAATGAATAAAACAATCGCCATACAAGGAGCAGAGGGCTCAAATCACCATAAAGTTGCACGCGACTTTTACGGCACTTCAATAGTATTAAAAGAATGCATGTCTTTTGATGCTTTGGTAGATAGTTTGTTAGATGCTTCTGCAAAAGTTGGTGTGATGGCTTTAGAGAATACTATTGCAGGTTCTATTATTCCTAATTATGCTTTAATAGATTCTAACAATCTACATATTATTGCTGAAGAGTATTTAAATATTCATCATCACTTAATGTGTTTAAAGGGGCAAAAAATAGAAAATATTAAAGAAGTTTGGTCGCACCCAATGGCATTGTTGCAGTGTAAAGAATTTTTTAAGAAATATCCACATATTAAATTAGTGGAGGATGTAGACACTGCAGAGGTTGCAAAAAGAATTTCTAATGAAAATTTAGTGGGAATTGGAGCAATTGCGCCAAAAATAGCTGCAGAAATCTTTGATTTAGAAATTATTGAAGATGAAATTCAGACTATAAAAGAGAACGCCACTAGGTTTGTAATTGTACAAACGGATGCGCCTAATAATAAAAATGAAGAAATTAATAAAGCCTCTTTGAAATTTCAATTAAATCATAAAAGAGGAAGTTTAGCAGCAATTTTAAATGTGTTAAGTGATTGTAAAATGAGTTTGACTAAAATTCAATCACTCCCAGTGATAGAGACACTTTGGAAATATTCCTTTTTTGTAGATGTAACTTTTGAAGACTATAAGGACTACGAAAAAGCGAAAACAATTATAGAAATAATGGCAGAAGAATTTAAAGTTTTAGGAACTTATAAAAATGGTAGAAAATGATTAAAGCTGCTAAAAGATTAGACACCGTACAAGAATACTATTTCTCTAAAAAATTACGAGAGGTTGGCCGTTTGGCTGCTGCAGGAAAACCAATTATTAATATGGGAATTGGTAGCCCAGATTTACAACCACCAGTCGAAGTTTTAGCGGCAATAAAAAGTAGTCTGAATGATCCTAATGCTCATAAATATCAATCTTACCAAGGATTGCCAGAGTTAAGAAGTGCAATTTCTGAATTTTATAAAAACAAATTTTCTGTAGATACCAATCCAGAAGACGAGGTCTTACCTTTAATGGGCAGTAAAGAAGGAATTATGCATATCTCTATGGCT
>CAJXTJ010000096.1 GCA_913061165.1 uncultured Polaribacter sp. | reverse complement strand
TACGAGATGTAGAGAGGTCTCGTGGGCTCGGAGATGTGTATAAGAGACAGGACCCAGCTTGTGGCAGTGGTGGTTTTTTAAACTCTTCATTTAATTATATCATAAAAAACAATAAAGAGGTTAACGTAGAAAAAGTTGTTTCCGAGAATCTTTACGGTTTAGACATTAATAAAAGTATTGCAAGAATAGCAAAAATGAAATTGCTTCTTGAAGCAAATGTTGAAACAAATGTAAAATGCATCAACTCATTAACAGATTATGATGAAGTTTTATTAAAGGTAAAAGTAGATAAAGCATCTAAAGGCTTTGATGTTGTTTTAACAAATCCACCATTTGGAACAGCAGGGAAAATATCTGATAAAAAAATTCTTGCTTCTTTTGATTTAGGCTACAAATGGAAAAAAGTAAATGACAACGAATTTATTAAAACCAATAAACTTCATACAGGACAGGTTGCTGAAATATTATTTATTGAGAGGTGTATTGACTTGTTAAAAGAAGGTGGTAGAATGGGAATTGTTTTACCAAATGGTCATTTTGAAAATCCATCTTTAGAATATTTGAGGTTTTACATTAAACAAAGAACAAAGATTTTAGGCATTATTAACTTACCACAAGAAACCTTTATACCTTATGGAACTGGTGTTAAAACTTCACTTTTATTCGTTCAAAAAGATACGCCAAATTTAGATAGAGAATATCCTTTATTTTTCAGTCAAATTCGTAAAATTGGTTATCAAGGCAATAAAAACGGAAGTCCTATCTATCAAAAAGATGAATATGGAAATGTTTTACGTGATGAAAACAAAAATCCAATACTTGATGAAGATTTAACTACTGTAATTAAAGACTACAAAAATTTCCATTCTTCAAAGTATATTGAAACCGAAAACTCGTACTCAATAAAGTACAATGAATTAAATGGTCGTTTTGATTATGATTATTATTCACCAAAAAACCGAAAACTAATTGAACTTATAGAAAAAAACAATGCTGTTCGTCTATCTGATGTTGTAGAGGTTGTCAAAACAAAGAGTAAGAAATTAGCGAACAAAAATTCGACAGTTGAATATGTAGAATTATCTGATGTTAACACACCTTCATTAGAAATCATAAACTCAACAGAAATGTTAGTATATGAATTACCAAGTAGAGCATCTTATGAAATTAAAAAGGGAGACATTATTACAGCAATTGCTGGAAATTCCATAGGTTCCAGAAAACACGCAACTGCTTTAGTTAACTCTGAATTTGATGGTGCTATTTGTACGAATGGATTTAGAGTTTTACGAAATTTTAAAATAGACCCTTATTATTTACTTTACTATTTAAAATCCGAATATTTTCTAAATCAAATCTCAATGTTAAGAACCGGAGCTGCAATACCAAATATTTCTGATAACGATTTTAAAAATTTATTGATTAGCGTACCAAGTGAAGAAACTATTAAGGAAATAAGTGAAAAAGTGAAAAGCTCATTTGAATTAAGAGAAAAATCAAAAAGCGAACTGAATAGTATTGAATATCAATTAGTATAAGCCAACGCTTAAAGCCATACACATTTGCAATTCGCTACAGCCACCACACAAGCCAAAAATTGCAAAAGAGTATGTCTTTGCCAACGCTAGCAAGTTTGCGGAAAAAAAGTACGAAAACACAACAACGTATATAAAAAATAGCGGTTTTAGTGCTTAAACGAAAGTAAGTAAATATAAAAAAAGGTCTGTGATAAACTGAAAAGTTCGTGTATAAAATCCGCTACTTTTCATATACAAAACCGTTGTGGTGCATTTAAGAGCAACTTTCTGGGAAACCGAAAATTTCTGTTTTAAATCCAAATTTTTGATTATATTTGTATCTAATTGGATACAATAAATGATTATCACAAAAAAGACATCTGAATTTGATAAGTGGATTAGAAAACTGAAAGATATACGTGCAAAATCCAAAATACTTTTCCGAATTCAAAAACTTGAAACTGATGAGCATTTTGGAGATTGCAAGCCTGTTGGAGATGGAATTAGTGAAATGCGAATTAATTATGCCAAAGGTTACAGAGTGTATTTTAAAGAAAAAGATAATAAAATCGTAATTCTTTTAATTGGAGGAGAAAAATCTACCCAACAAAAAGACATCGAAAAAGCGAAAAAAATCTGGAACAATATAAAAGAGGATTGATATGGAAACAACTAAATTTGATATAGCAGACTATTTAGACAGCGAAGAAATGATTGCTGAATATTTGAATACAGTGCTCGAAGATGGAGAAAGTTCTGATTTGATTGTGGCAATTGGACATATTGCAAAATCAATCGGAATGACTAAAATTGCAGAAAAAACTGGAATGAGCAGACCGAGTCTTTACAAGGCATTATCTGACGGAGCGAAACCTCAATTCGGAACAATAATGAAAGTTCTGAAAGCAATAGGCGGACAAATAAACGTGAAACCAATAACGGTATAAAAAAACGCACCACAACACCGTATATAATTTATTGCTGGTTTATTGCCTACTTACGAAAGTCCTCGCGGACTTTCTTGGTCGGTAATTATTTACTAAATTAGTTGCTTAAAACACGCAACAAACCATATACACAAACGTTATGGTTTATTTAACCTAGAAGCATTAACAGATTCAAATAAAAATCCAAATTGTCAATAATGAAATATTTCTTAACAATATTCATATTCTATGTTCAGTTTTCATACAGTCAAATTGAAAAAGATACATTAATCATCAAATTTGATAAGTCTAATAAAGAAATGATTCACGGTCGTGGGTTTTTTTATCATCCCAAATTAAGCGATCCGGACAGTCTTTCTTTTGGGTATGTTATAAAGAATTTATACACAGAACAACCATATACATTGCTAAAGTTTTCTCATCTTGTTCAACCCAATTTTTTTACTGATAAAAATGGTTATGTGAACCCAATAAAAAAGGAAGTAGACACATCATATTTAAAGGATAAATCTATTTTGGATATAAATTTTTTTAGAAAAAAAAGTTACGGTGAGATAATTGAAACTTTTGAAGGTAAGGATTTACGCTCGTTGGAAGACAACCCTTTCATTTGGATATACAACGTGGACGAAATCAAGAATGGGAAAGTGCCATTGCTACAGGTTTGGTTTATGAAGCCTCAGAATGAGTGATAGACTAACTTCTAAAAGGAGATACTTTTATAGATATACCCCTTGAAATTAGCGAGGAATATATAACGCACTGTTTTTGATACTACCAAACCAATGGTAATAACTACTTATCAAATTCAGTAAATAATTTAAAATATGGAGATTTTAATGGAAGTGCCTTAGTAAATTCACAAAAAACACCTAATTGTCAGTAATATGAAAGCTCTTTTTATTTTTATATTTTTTAACGTCCAGTTTTGTGTCTCTCAGAATTTGGTTAGGGACACTTTATATGTAAAATTTGAACCTGATTTAAGTGAAATGGACTTTGGTACAAGACCCTCATCAAGTAATAATCTTGAGGAAAAATCCTATTTTTATTCAATTAAAAATAAATACTCTATATTGCTAATGCACTATAGACAATCACAAGAAACAATTGATTATTTTAATAATGGCTTTGTAAATCCGCTAAAGAAAGAAGTTGACACTTCTTCATTAACACAAAAGAAAATTTTGGATATTCAATTTTTTAGGAAAAAAAGTTATGAGGAAGTTGAGGAGACTTTTAATGGTATGGACTTCCGTTCGGCAGACGATGATGCCTTTATTTGGCTTTATAATGTTGATGAAATTAACGATGGAAAAGTGCTATTAAGAGAAGTCTGGTTTTGGCCACACCAAAATGAATAAAATACAAACCATAACACTGTATAAAAGCAATAGCGGCTTAGATGCTAACCTGAGTCGCTATTTTTTTTAATAAAGTATACTGCTTGCCAAAAAGTAGGTGCGTTTTAATCCGCTACTGCTCTTATACTAATCGTTGTGCAACATACAAAACAAAATGAACGCTGATTTCAAAATCCTTTGTAATATAAAAGAAAAACCGACTTTTTTAATTGGCGGACAAAGTCGTGAAGTTAGTTTTGATGAATTATTAAAAGATAAAAATCTGAACAGAATTTACCGAATACAATTTAGTCAAGCCCCAAAGAAAAACCAACTCGAAAAAGTTTTAAAAGCTATTGTCAAAAAACCATCAATTGGACTTCGCTTCTATGGCGATTATTCCGAAAACGATATTGATTGGGAAAGTCTTATAAGCATTAAAAATCTTCAAATTGACTTGTGGCATATTTCAAACTTAGAACAACTTTCAAAATTGACAAGTCTTAAAATCCTTGGAATTACAAAAAATGTGAGTTCAAAAGTATCTCTCGAAATACTTGGAAATTTAAAACAGTTAGAAACTCTTTACACATCAATTTCAAAAGGAATTGAGACAGTTGCA
Source organism: uncultured Polaribacter sp. (assembly GCA_913061165.1). Classification (GTDB taxonomy): domain Bacteria; phylum Bacteroidota; class Bacteroidia; order Flavobacteriales; family Flavobacteriaceae; genus Polaribacter. The sequence continues at coordinate 3,496 of CAJXTJ010000096.1, read as the reverse complement.
AAATTAAATAATCTTCATTTTTTAAGTCTTCGAGAAATTAAAAGCAAGGATTTGCAGTTTTTAAGCCAACTCAACAAATTAAAAGAACTTTGGCTTTCTTTAGGCAGTTATAATAATTTTGATGATTTAGCTAACATTTCAAACCTCAAAAAACTATCTGTTCATCAAGTTCGAGGCTTTGACAATGAAATCGCTAATTCAATCTTACCAAAGTGCAAAAAAATTAACGCATTGCAATTACAAAATTTAAAAAACTTAAAATCATTGGAGTTTGTTGCAAAAATGCAAGATTTGGAATTTATAACTATGGAGGGAATTAAAAATATAGATAGCTATGAACCGATAAAAAGGGCAAAGCATATAAAAACGATTATGGGATATGAATGCAGACCAGCCGACAAATCATTAGAACCGTTAATTAATATTAAAAATATTTGGCTTGGCGATAGTTATACAAAAGCAGAAATATCAAATCTTATGTCTAAAACAAATGCAGATAACGTATGGATTAGAGGAAAAGAATTGAAAAGTAATGGGAAACCAAAAAATCCATTTGAAATCAACATAGGATAAAGTACGTTGCACAACAATGTATAAAAAAAATAGGGCAAAAAGTGCTTAATCGAAAGGTCTATGTGTATTTGCCAAGTCGCCAAATTTTTAAATTTGGTATAATTAAAAGAAGAAAAGATAATTAACAAAATTTAAAAATTCGGCTTGTGTTTAATCCGAAAAGTATCGCTTACAAATGCCCTACTTTTCTTATACTAGACCGTTACCCACAATTATGAAAAAAATCCTGCTAACATTAATAATTTGTCTTTTAAGCTTAAGTAATTATGCTCAAGAACAGATTACGGCTGAATTAGAAAAAGCCTACGGAGAAGAAAAATATGATTTGATTATTTCCGAGCATTCTGAAAAGGTAAGTGAATATCCAGCCAAAGCAATTTATTATGTCGGAATGGCTTACTATATGAAAGCTGACGACAATAACGTGCTAAAAATTATGGATTTGTCTATCAAAAAAGATAAGTCTGACCCAGACGCATATTTTATTAAAGGAATGACTTTAAATTATATGGGACAATTCGACAAAGCAATTGAATCTTTCAATAAAGCAATCGGACTTGATTCGAGCAACTCAAATTATTTTAGCGGATTAGGCGACTCTTATGTAAGCCAAGAAAAATATAATAAGGCACTTTCTGCTTATGTAACAGCTACAGAAAAAAATGAGCCAATCGACAGACCTTTTACTATGATTCCACAAATCTATGCGGAACTAAATCAACCTGACAAAGCCTTAGAAGCCTTTTACAAGTCAAAAGAGACTATCTCAAAAGAATCTGATTCCTATATAAACGCATTATACAATATCGGACTTTACGAGTTTCTAAATAAGGATTATGACAAATCCGAAATTGCATATAAAGAATTAATTGAATTAGCACCAACCGACTATAATTCTTACGCTAAACTAATTCAGGTTTTTTATGGTAAAAAAGAGTACGAAAAAGCAGAACCGCTTAAAGAAAAACTTTATCAAGCCTACGAGCAAGGAAAATTAACGGACAATCTTAAAAGTATGTTCTGTTTTGACCAATTCGATTGGAACGATAAGTTAATTCTTGCTTACGAACGATTTGCAGTTAAAGAAGGGAAACTGTATTATAAACACGTTTTTTATGTTACTAACAACAATGGAGAAACGGAATTTACAATACAAACCGAAAATTCACCTATCTCTGTTGAATTAGGAGGACCGAAATATGTACTTGGAATGGATAAAAATGGAACTCATTCAACTTTTAGATATGGATTTGAAGAGGACTTTAATTATGAGGATTTAAAAAAGACCGTAATTCTAGTACTTGACGAAAAAATTAAAGCTGGAGCAAGTTCAAGACCAAGTAAAAAGAATAAATAACTGTGGGTAACAACGTATCCTATGAAAAGCACTAGTTCAGTTCTTTAAAGTTACTATTTTATTTTTTTAATTAATTCATCCTCTTATTTTTTAACGTATTGAATTAGGGATGAAGCTTTGCTTCTTCTTTAATTCAATACCATATAACTTGCTCCGCATCCTATATGTGATCAGCCTCTTGGGTCGTCACCAGCATCTTTATGATTATAAGTTATAATAAACCCGGCCACTTGCTATAAAGGTATGGTCCAACCTTGTGGCGGCCACCTACGTTGTTTTGTGATACGGGTAAATCTACTTCTTTGTGAGCTTTGTTATCTATCTATTATTCTATTACTCCTATTGCATAAGGAGTTTCTGTTTTTATCACTGCTAATGTTCTACTCAATAGTTTACGAGCAACTTTTATTATAATTGACTTTACATTTTTTCCTACATGTTTACGGTAATATGCCTGCATTATAGGATCTGTCCTAATGGCCTGCCAAGAGGCTTCTATAAAATAACTGCGCATTAAACGGTGTGCCCGCATTGTGATGCCTGTACTTCTCTGGTTGTCCCCACTTTGGTGAATACCTGGAGCCAATCCAACATATCCTGCTAAATGTTTTATACTATTAAAACGTCTTAGATCACCCAACTCACAGATAATCCCACAAGCTACAATTCCTCCTATACCCGGAATACTTTTCAGTAAATAATAATCTTTTTTATAATGCTTGCGGCAGTAAGCGCGCATCTTTGTCGAGACATCACGCAGTTCTTGGTCTATGAACCTAAAACTGCGCATCCTGCTATTAAGGGTCTCACGTGCTGATGGATATTTAAAAATAACATCATCTACCCAATCACGAAACTTATGGCTCCAATGGTCATTGTCAAACTCATCTGGAATCGCTATGCCAAAATAGAGCAACTGCATCTTTATAGTACTCTTCACGCGCCTATAATCCTTTACAAGATCATTACGCCTTCTAAAGAGGCTTCGCAACTGCTCACGTTCCACATCTGGAATGTGAATGCTATCGAGCCTGCCGTCTTTTAATTCCCTGCTTATTAGTTGTGCATCTATCTTATCGGTCTTGGTGTATTTCTCCTTTCCCTTGCGATGGATATCGGCAGGGTTCACCACTAGAGAGTGCCAACCATAACGTTCAAAATACGGTGGGCATAATATCCACAACATCCTGCTTCGTATGCGGTGGTGACTTGGTGCACAGAGAAATGTTTGTTCACATACTCCTGCAATACTTCAGGTTTGGGTGGTATCGTAAAGGATTTACCAGAAAAGAGATCGGTAGCGCAATGTATCTTCCAGCTTCGTTTGTGGATGTCGATGCCAATGTATAACTTTGGTTGGGCAGTGGGTACAGTTTTCATATCTTATTGTTTTGGTGAACTTTAAAGATACTGGATCCACTGCTTTTTCATCGATGCTATAATTCATTGCTAGTTATAGCTTACTTACGAAAGTCCTCGCGGACTTTCTATCTGTGATTTATTTGCTAACTTTAGTGCTTAAAACACGCAACTAATCATACACAAACACGTTAGCTACAATTAAAA
>CAJXTJ010000095.1 GCA_913061165.1 uncultured Polaribacter sp. | reverse complement strand
GATGTGTATAAGAGACAGACATAGAAAAGCACATAATATTTACGGAACACAAATGGCACGTGCCACCTACCACGGTTTAAAGAAATATGCATATCCGAAAAGGCCTTTTGTAATTACAAGATCTGCTTATTCTGGTGCACAACGTTATACCTCTACTTGGATGGGAGACAACGTAGCATCTTGGGAGCATTTAGCAATAGCAAACAACCAAGCACAAAGAATGGCAATGTCTGGTTTCTCTTTTGCAGGTTCTGATATTGGTGGTTTTGCAGAACAGCCACAAGGAGAATTATTTGCTCGTTGGATTCAATTGGGTGTATTTCATGCCTTTTGTAGGGTACATTCATCTGGAGATCATGGAGCGCAAGAGCCTTGGGTTTTTGGTGAAGAAATTACAGATATTGTAAGAAAATTCGTAGAATTACGATACCAACTTTTACCCTACTTATATACTTCTTTTTGGAAGTATATAAATGACGGTACTCCCATATTAAAATCTTTAGTTTTATACGATCAAGAAGACATCGCTACACATTATAGAAGTGATGAATTTGTTTATGGAGAACAAATTTTGGTTTGTCCAATACAAGAACCAAATGCTAAAGGAAGACGAATGTACATTCCTCGTGGTAAATGGTATAATTTCTGGACAGATGAACTGGTTGAAGGAGGTAGAGAAATGTGGGTAGATGCAGATTTAGATAGTATGCCAATGTTTATTAAAGAAGGTGCCGTAATCCCTAAATACCCTGTTCAGCAATATGTTGGTGAAAAGAAATTTGATGAAATTACTTTAGATGTTTATTATAAAAAAGGGAAAGAATCCTCTAAATTATATGATGATGCACACGACGGATATGATTACAAAAAAGGGAGATTTAGTTTAAGAACTTTTAAAGTAACAGGAAAGAAAAAAGAATTAATTATACAACAACACAAACGTGGAGAGTTTAATGCAGACTATAATAAGTTTAATATCGTATTCCATAATTTACCATTTGCAATTACATCAATTCAAATAGACAACGTAGAGATTAAATTAGAGAATGTAAATACTGCCAAAACACAAGCGATAACTATAGATAAAGAATTTACAGAATTGCATTTATTTGGAAAATAAAAAAAAATATTTAAACAATAAAAAAAGCCTTAGAATAAATTCTAAGGCTTTTTATATTTATAGTGAAAACGGTTTATATTCCATCATTCAAACTTTTTAATTTCTCTGTATTTTCGGCCAACATTAACTCATCTATAATTTTTTGAATATCACCATTTAAAATATTAGGTAAATCATACAATGAAAGTCCAATTCTGTGGTCTGTAACTCTACCTTGTGCATAATTATAAGTTCTAATCTTAGCACTTCTATCTCCAGAAGAAACCATAGAACCGCGCTTTAAAGCGTCTTCTGCATTTTTCTTTGCCAACTCCATGTCGTACAAACGAGAACGAAGTACTTTAAAGGCTTTTTCTTTGTTTTTATGCTGCGATTTCTGATCTTGACACTGCGCAACCAAACCTGTTGGAATGTGCGTTAAACGCACTGCAGAATAGGTTGTGTTTACAGATTGCCCTCCTGGACCTGAAGAACAGAAAAAATCGATTCTTACTTCCTTTGGGTTAATTTCTACATCAAACTCTTCCGCTTCTGGAAAAACCATACACGTTGCTGCAGAAGTATGCACACGACCTTGTGTTTCTGTTTGAGGAACCCGTTGTACACGATGCACACCAGCCTCAAATTTTAATGTTCCATATACATCTGGACCATTTACTTCAAACTGAATTTCTTTAAAACCACCGTTGGTTCCCTCAGAATAATCTACTGTAGAAACTTTCCAACCTCTACCTTCACAATATTTAGAATACATTCTAAATAAATCTCCTGCAAAAATACTTGCTTCATCTCCACCAGTTCCTGCACGCAATTCTACTACTGCATTTTTAGAATCTTCTGGATCTGTTGGAATTAATAAAAACCTAATCTCATCTTCTAAAAAAGGAATTCTAGTATTGGCTTCATCAATTTCCATCTTTGCCATCTCGTTCATCTCTGCATCAGAACCATCCGCAAGAATTTCTTTTGCCTCTTCGATGTTATTTGTTAAAGCTTGATATTCATCACCCTTTACAACAACACTTCCTAAATCTTTATATTCTTTCATTAATTGCGCATAACGCTTCTGATCCATGATAATTTCTGGCTGAATAATCAAATCAGAAACCTCATCATAACGTTGTTTTACAATTCTTAATTTATCTAACATTTGTTGCTCTTTTCTTGGAATGCGAATTTACAATTTTTATAGGAAAGTTAAATAGTTCGTTTTGAGTATCTTTTATATCCATTGATACGGCTTTCAAAACTAAAATTTTCTAATACTCAAAAACTCCAAATTCACTCGTAATCGTTAATTTTTTAATTTCTGAAGTTTCTACCCTACCAACAATCTTGGCATCTACATTAAATGATTTAGAAATTGCAATAATTTCTTTTGCTACTTCAGGAGAAACATATATTTCCATTCGATGGCCGCAATTAAAAACCTGATACATTTCTTTCCAATCTGTATTCGATTGTTCTTGTATTAATTTAAATAAGGGCGGTACCTCGAACATATTGTCTTTTACAATGTGTAAATTGTCAATAAAATGTAAAATTTTAGTTTGTGCACCCCCAGAACAATGAATCATTCCGTGAACGGTATCTGAATTAAATTTAGATAAAATTTCTTTGATAATTGGTGCATATGTTCTTGTTGGAGACAAAACTAATTTACCTGCATTCAAAGGAGAATTAGCTACCTCATCTGTTAGTTTTGTATTCCCAGAATACACGAGGTCTTCTGGAACCGCAGCATCAAAACTTTCTGGATATTTTTCTGCTAAATATTTATGAAAAACATCGTGTCTTGCAGAAGTTAATCCGTTAGACCCCATTCCTCCATTATATTCTGTCTCATAACTTGCTTGTCCAAAAGATTCTAAACCAACAATTACATCGCCTGCTTTTATATTTGCATTGTCTATCACATCAGAACGTTTTAAACGCGCCGTTACAGTAGAATCTACAATAATTGTTCTCACTAAATCGCCAACATCTGCTGTTTCACCACCTGTAGAATGTATTGTAACCCCAAAACCTTTTAAGTCTTCGATTAATTCTTCAGTTCCGTTTATAATTGCTGATAAAACTTCACCAGGAATTTTGCTTTTATTACGACCTATTGTAGAAGACAGCATAATATTATCTGTTGCACCAACACATAAAAGGTCATCAATATTCATAATTAACGCATCTTGTGCAATGCCTTTCCAAACAGAAATATCTCCTGTTTCTTTCCAATACATATACGCTAAAGAAGATTTTGTACCCGCACCATCTGCATGCATGATCAAGCAATAATCTGCATCATTTGTTAAATAATCGGGTACAATTTTACAGAATGCCTTTGGAAACAAACCTTTATCGATATTCTTAATTGCGTTGTGTACATCTTCTTTTGATGCAGAAACACCCCTTTGTGCGTACCTTTTAGAAACTTCTTGACTCATGTTGTTGTGTTGTGTGCTGCAAATTTAGTCTTTTACATAAAAAATCCTACCGAAAAGTAGGATGTTTTTATGATTACTTTGTAAACAATAATTCTCTATATTTTGTTAACGGCCACAAATTATCATCCACCATGGTCTCTAAGGTATCGCAATGATATCTAATTTGCTCAAAAAATGGTTTTACTTTGCTACAATATTCTTCCGCAGATTTTAAACCACTATGCTTGTTCGCTTTTGCGCGCTGTGCTTCCATTTTAATTACCAATGAATTAATTTCTGTAATATGATTAGAAATTATCATAATTAGCTCTATTTGCTCTTTGGCAATATTCTTGTATTCTCCGCCAAAAATTTCCTTTAAATTCTTAGTATTTTCTAATAATGTATTCTGATAAATAATTGCGGTAGGAACTACATGATTTCTAGAAATATCTCCTAACACTCTACTTTCTATCTGCAAACGCTTTGTATATTCCTCTAATTTAATTTCGTAACGAGCTTCGATTTCTATCTTATTCATTACACCCATTTCTTTATATAAGGCTATCGCTTTTTTCGAAACTAAAGCCTTTAGAGCTTCTGGCGCAGTTTTATTATTACTTAGACCTCTTTTCTTAGCTTCTTTTTCCCAAGCTTCTGTATAGCCATCCCCATCAAATCTAATATCCTTAGATGCCTTAATGTACTCTCTTAACACATTAAAAACAGCTTCATCTTTTTTAAGGTTGTTTGTATCTATCAAGGTATCTACATCTACTTTAAATTCTTTTAATTGTTTTGCAACAATGGTATTTAATACCGTCATTGGTCCTGCACAATTTGCAGAAGAACCAACTGCTCTAAATTCAAATTTATTACCTGTAAATGCAAAGGGAGAGGTTCTATTAATATCTGTATTGTCTAATAATATTTCAGGAATTTTACCAATAATATTTAATTTTAAATCTGTTTTTTCTTTTGGTGATAACTTTCCTTTGGTTACATTTTCTAATTCATCTAAAACCTCAGAAAGTTGACTCCCTATAAAAACTGAAATAATTGCCGGTGGCGCTTCATTTGCACCCAATCTATAATCATTACTTGCAGAAACAATAGAAGCTCTAAGTAGTTCTTCGTTTTCATAAACTGCCTTTATGGTATTTACAAAAAAGGTTAAGAATTGCAAGTTCTTCATTGGAGTTTTACCAGGACTTAATAAATTAGTACCATTATCTAAAGACAAAGACCAATTGTTGTGTTTCGCAGAACCATTAATACTTGTAAATGGCTTTTCATGAAATAACACTTTAAAACTATGCCTTTTAGCTACTTTATGCATCACATCCATTAATAAAGAATTGTGATCTACAGCTAAGTTTACCTCTTCAAAAATAGGCGCAACTTCAAATTGATTTGGCGCAACTTCATTATGTCTTGTTTTTACAGGAATTCCTAAAAGCATACATTCTTCTTCTAACTCTTGCATAAAACTCATTGCTCTTGCAGGAATTATTCCAAAATAATGATCGTCTAATTGTTGTCCTTTTGCTGAAGAATGCCCTAATAAAGTTCTACCTGTTAATTGAATATCTGGCCTAGAAACTGCCAAAGCATCATCTATTAAAAAGAATTCTTGCTCCCAGCCTAAAGTAGCATTTACTTTACTTATGTTCTTATCAAAATACTTACATACTGCCGTAGCATGGGTATCTATTGCTTGAAGCGCCTTTAATAATGGTGTTTTATTATCTAAAGCTTCTCCTGTATACGCAACAAAAATTGTTGGAATACAAAGTGTTCTCTCATAAATAAATGCGGGTGATGTTGGGTCCCAAGCCGTAAAACCCCTAGCTTCAAATGTATTCCTAATACCTCCACTAGGAAAACTAGATGCATCTGGTTCTTGTTGCACAAGTTGCTCACCATCAAATTTCTCCATGGCTAAACTACCATTAATAGACTCAAAAAAAGCATCATGCTTTTCTGCTGTTGCCCCTGTTAATGGTTGAAACCAATGTGTATAATGCGTAGCACCTTTAGACAAGGCCCAATCTTTCATACTTACTGCTACCTGATCTGCAATTTTACGATCTATTCTTGTGCCGTGCTCAATTGCATTCATTACACTTTCAAAAGCTGTACGTGTTAAATACTGCTGCATGGCGTGCTTATTAAATACATTTTGTCCAAAAAGTGTAGACCTTTTTTCGGTCTGATGCACCACAACTGGTTTTCTTTTTAATGCTTCTTGTAAAGCATTGAATCTAATAATTGACATATTGTTAGTTTTATGTGTATTTTTTTTACTTATAAATAAATCACCCCCACTAAAATTAGGGATAAAATTATTTTACGGTAAAATTAAACATTTTACCCCTATATTTTTTGATATGTAGGTATTTTATTTCATTTTTGCAATATTAATATCACATAAACAAATATCATGGCAAAAATCAAGTTAGAATACATCTGGTTAGATGGATACACACCAACTCAAAACTTAAGAAGTAAAACAAAAGTTGAAGAGCATGAAAACTTCCAAGGAACTGTTGAAGAATTAGGACTTTGGTCTTTTGATGGTTCTTCTACAAAACAAGCTTCTGGAGGAGCATCTGACTGTATTTTAAAGCCAGTTGCTATTTATCCAGACCCTAACAGAATAAATGGGTATTTAGTAATGACTGAAGTTATGAATGCTGACGGAACTCCGCACATTTCTAATGCAAGAGCTACTATTGAAGATGATGATAATGATTTCTGGTTCGGATTTGAACAAGAATACTTTATTATGGATACAGATACCGATTTACCTTTAGGTTTTCCAAGAGGCGGTTACCCGGCTCCACAAGGAATGTACTACTGTTCTGTTGGTGGAAAAAATACACATGGCCGAGCTTTCGTTGAAGAGCATGCTGATTTATGTATTGATGCTGGTTTAAATTTCGAAGGAATTAACCAAGAGGTTGCATCTGGACAATGGGAATACCAATTATTTGCAAAAGGCGCAAAGAAAGCTGGAGATGAAATCTGGATTTCTAGATATTTATTAGACCGTTTAACTGAAGGGAAAGGAATGTACATTGAGTACCACCCAAAACCATTAGGAAATACAGATTGGAATGGATCTGGAATGCACGCAAACTTCTCTAACACGATCTTAAGAACTTGTGGTTCTAAAGATAAATATATTGAGATATGTGAAGCTTTCCGTCCGCTTGTAAAAGAACACATTGAAGTATATGGTGAACACAATGACCAGCGTTTAACTGGAGATCACGAGACTGCGTCTATTCATGATTTCTCTTGGGGAGTTTCAGATAGAGGAGCCTCTATTCGTATTCCAATTATCGCTGTAGAAAAAGGATACAAAGGTTGGTTAGAAGACCGTCGTCCATCTTCAAACGGAGATCCATATAAGATTGCATCAAGAATTATTAAAACTGTAAAGCCAGTTAAATAATTTACACATATTTACTACAAGAAAACGCTAGCAATTAATTGTTAGCGTTTTTTTATGCGGTAGTTTTAAAAACTAAATAAATAAAGATTGCATACGCTAAAAATAAAAATGCTCCTTTAAACCTACTTAAAAGAAACTTCTTTTTTATAAAAACTAAAGGAATCAATATTGCAGAAAAACCAAGCATCCAAAAAATATCTCTAGACAAAATTTGAGGTTCGTTTAAAGGAATTTGTATTTCTTTTATGATTGCTGTAACCCCTAATACAGAAGCAATATTAAAAATATTAGACCCAATTAAATTTCCCAAAGAAATTGCTTTTTCACCTTTTATTGCCGCAATTACAGAAGCTGCTAATTCTGGCACACTTGTACCAATAGCAATCATGGTAATTGAAATAACCCCTTCACTAACACCCATGCTTTCTGCAATGTCTTTTGCACCATCTACCAAAAAACCAGCACCAGAATACAAGGCAACGCCCCCTAATAGTAACCAAGTAAATATTTTACCATATCTAATTTCTGCTAAAGCATCATCAACATCTTCTATAACAAGTTCTTCTTTTCTTGCATTTCTTATCAATACAAATAGAAAAATAGCCAATCCTACTAAAAGTAAAATACCTTCTATTTGGGTTAAAACAGCATCATTTATTAAAAAGTAGTACAAAACAACAGAGAAAAACATCATTACAGGCCAATTAAACTTGTAAAAATCTTTCTGCACCGCAATAGGACCTATAATTGCAGTAATACCTAACACAAGACCAATATTGGCAATATTAGAACCAATAATATTATTTATTGCAATTGCAGGAGAACCATCTAATGCAGCTTGTAAACTAACTAATAATTCTGGTACAGAAGTAGCAAAAGAAACCACAGTCATACCAATAACCATTTTAGAAATTTTTAATTTAAAAGACAAGCTAATAGCTGCTTTTACCCTGTCTCTTATACACATCTGACGCTGCCGACGACTCC
>CAJXTJ010000094.1 GCA_913061165.1 uncultured Polaribacter sp. | reverse complement strand
TACACGTAAGGAGTCGTCGGCAGCGTCAGATGTGTATAAGAGACAGGTATATAGATATATGGGCAACCTGGTGTGGACCATGTATTCAACAAATACCTTTCTTAAATTCCTTAGAAAAAGAATATCACAGAAAAAACATAGCTTTTGTTAGTATTTCTACGGATGAATCAAGAAGAAGCGGAGGTTCTTGGGATGCTGCAGAAAATAAATGGAGAAAATTTGTAAAGGATAAACAATTAACAGGAACGCAATTGTGGGCAGGACAAGATAATGCTTTCCAGCAAGCGTATCAAATCAATTCGATTCCTAGATTTATATTAATAGATCCTGAGGGAAACATTGTTAATGCAAATGCACCTAGACCTTCTGAACCAAGATTAAAAGAATTATTCACTTCTTTAGGTATCTAAATACCCATCAGTAAAAATAAAAAAGCGAAATTCAAATTAATGAATTTCGCTTTTTTTATATATTCTAAACTATAAAGAGTGTTTTATTTAGTTTCTAAAATCACTCTTTATAAACGCCCATTTTGGCGTATTTATCCATCCTTTGAGCAACTAATTCTTCTTCAGGCAACTCTTTTAATTCATTAAAAGCAAAAACTATTTGTTCTTGCACCGCTGTAAAAGCACCTTCTCTATCTGAATGTGCGCCACCAACTGGTTCTTTAATGATACCATCAATCAACTTCATCCTCTTCATATCTGTCCCAGTCAATTTTAAAGCAGCAGCAGCCTGCTCTTTATATTCCCAACTTCTCCATAAAATAGAAGAACAAGATTCTGGAGAAATTACAGTATACCAAGTGTTTTCCATCATGTAAACTCTGTCTCCTACTCCAATTCCTAAAGCACCACCAGAAGCACCCTCACCAATAACAACTGTTATAATTGGTGTTTTTAAAATGGTCATTTCAAAGATGTTTCTTGCAATTGCTTCTCCTTGTCCGCGCTCTTCTGCCTCTAAGCCAGGATACGCTCCTGGAGTATCCAGTAAAGTTACAACTGGAATGCCAAATTTCTCTGCCATTTTCATTAAACGCAATGCTTTTCTATATCCTTCAGGATTTGCCATCCCGAAGTTTCTATACTGACGTGTTTTCGTGTTATACCCTTTCTGTTGTCCAATAAACATATAAGATTGATCACCAATTTTTCCTAAACCACCAATCATCGCTTTATCATCACCAACATTTCTGTCTCCATGAAGTTCCATAAAGGTATCTCCACAAATTGCTTTAATATAATCTAAAGTATAAGGTCTGCTTGGGTGTCTAGATAATTGAACACGCTGCCAAGGTGTTAAGTTTTTGTATATATCTTTTCTAGCGTCTGCTAGTTTTTTTTGTATTTTCTTGCAAGTAGCAGTAACATCTACTTCACTTTCCTCACCAATAACTTGACATTTTTGTAGTTGATCTTGAAGCTCTTTTATAGGCATTTCAAATTCTAAATACTCCATACTGTGGTGTTTTTATTTTAGTTGTTTGTAAAGACAAACATACTATAAAAATTACTTTTCAGGTAGATATAATTTACTTTTTTCTGTTCCATTTTTGTTGAAACTTCTCTTTCAAAATACCTCTGTTTTTTATAATGCCATTTAACAAAACAACAAACAACACAATAAAAGCTCCTAAATAAAAGGTACTACTCATTTGCTCTTTATCCCCAAAAATAAATAGTGCTAATACAATTGCATAAATAGGCTCTAAATTAATAGTGAGCATAACCGTGTAAGGAGATAAGTATTTCATTACTTGCACAGAAGCTATAAACGCATATGCAGTGCAAATACTGCTTAAAACTATTAAATACAGCCAATCAGATGCAGTAATTTGAAAAAAGTTTACTGAAAAACTATTTGTAAATAGTAGGTACATAGTAATAAAAATAACGCCAAAAAATAATTGATAAAATGAGATAGTATCCGCTGTATATTTCTTGATAAATAAACCATTTAAAACCGCAAATAATGCACCTAAAAAAGAAGCTATTAAGGCATAAATAATTCCTAGTTTATACTGACTTTCAAAATTAAAAATAATATACAAGCCTGCAATTACTAATAAACCTAAAAACATCTCTAAAGTATTTATTTTTCTTTTAAAAAAAACAGGTTCTATTAATGCTGTAAAAAAAGCTCCAGTACTCATCGTTACTAAAGCAACAGAAACATTAGAAACTTTTATCGCTTTAAAAAAGAAAACCCAATGCAAAGCAATAACAACTCCTGTGAAGAAAAATTTTAAAATTCCTTCCCTATCTACTTTAAATGATTTCTTCTTCCAAAGAAAGTAAATAGCAATAAACAAAACTGCCAATAACATTCTATACCAAACTAAAGGGATTGCATCTATTGTTATTAAAGCCCCCAGAATTGCAGTAAAACCCCATATAAAAACAATAAAATGAAGTAATACATAATTTTTAAAATTATTTTCTTGCATGGAAGTAGAGATAAATTGCTATGAGCCCAAAAAGAATATTAGGAATCCAAACATAAGAGAGCGAGTTAACGCCTGCAACAGATCCTAAAACTTCTCCAACTTTCATAAAGAAAACATATAAAAACATAATACCCACGCCAACCGCCAAATTAACACCTGTACCTCCTCTTCTTTTTCTAAATGCTAAAGCAACCGCAATTATTGTAAGAATATAAGATGCTATTGGTAAGCTAGTTCTTTTATAGAGTTCTACTAAATAAGCGTTTAAATTCTTTACCCCTCTTTTCTTAGAAATATTTATAAATGCCACCAATTCATTGGAAGGCATTTCTTGAGCAAACGCAGATTTATAGATTAAATCTTTAGGTGTAAAATTAAATATAGTGTCCATTTTACTGCCAGAGAAAATACTGTCTTTATCTTTATAAACTAAACGTTTTCTCCATCGGTTTAAAGTAAATATAGAATCTTTATTATTATAGCTTAACCTATCTGCAGAAAGTTTAGATATTAATTCTAAACCATTATAGGTTTCTGAATTAAAATCATTTCCTACATTATTTTCTGTATTAAAACTTCTAATATAAATATAAGTACTATCCGTAAGTTGTAAACTAAAATCAGAAACATATTTTAACTCGTTTATCTGTTTCGAATTATTAATGTATTTTTTTTCAAATGCTTTCCGAACCTTACTACTATTTGGTACCACATAATGATTCATTCCCAAAGAGAGTATGGTAATTAAAGTAGCTCCTATAAAATAAGGATACATAAAACGTGTAAATGAAACCTTCGCATTTGTAATTGCTATAATTTCTGTATTATTAGAGAGCTTCGAAGTAAACAAAATTACCGCTATAAACAATGCCAAAGGCATGAATGTATTAGTATAGTAAATAATGAAATTAAAATAATAATCACTTAAAACTTCATTTAGCCCCAAGTTTGGATGCTCTAAAAAATTATCTATTTTTTCAGAAACATCAATAGCAATTGCTATGGGAATCAAGATTAATAAGGTAAACAAAAATGTTACCAGAAATCTTTTTAATATGTACCAATCAATTATTTTCAATTATTGTTTTAGTTTTTGGTAGCAACGAATAACTACAATCTTTTATCCATTTGTTTTACCATTTTATCTTTCCATTCTCTAAAATCTCCCGCTATAATATGTTTTCTAGCTTCACGCGTTAGCCAAACATAAAAACCTAAATTATGAATAGATGCAATCTGCTTTCCTAACATTTCTTTTGCTGCAAAAAGATGACGTAAATAGGCTTTAGAGTACATGGTATCTACCCAAGTAATTCCCATAGCATCTATTGGAGAAAAATCAGCTTCCCATTTTTTATTTTTTATATTAATAGAGCCATGCGCTGTAAACAACATTCCGTTTCTTGCATTTCTTGTTGGCATTACACAATCAAACATGTCTACCCCTAGCGCAATATTTTCTAAAATATTAATTGGTGTACCAACACCCATTAAGTAACGTGGCTTATCTTCTGGTAAAATTTCGCAGACAATTTCTGTCATTCCATACAATTCTTCAGCAGGCTCTCCAACAGAAAGACCTCCAATTGCATTTCCTTGTGCTCCAGCGTTTGCTATGTATTCTGCAGATTGTTTTCTTAAATCTTTATAGGTACTTCCTTGAACAATTGGAAAAAATGTTTGCTCAAAACCATATTTAAAAGGTAATTTTTCTAAATGATTCATACATCTATCTAACCATCTATGCGTCATGTGCATAGAACGTTTTGCATAATTATAATCACAAGGATAAGGAGTACATTCATCGAAAGCCATAATAATATCCGCCCCAATTGTACGCTGAGTTTCCATTACATTTTCTGGAGTAAAGAAGTGCATAGAACCATCAATATGACTTTTAAACTTTACGCCTTCTTCGTTAATTTTTCTTCTTCCTGAAAGAGAGTACACTTGGTAACCTCCAGAATCTGTTAAAATATTTCGATCCCAATTCATGAACTTATGTATACCACCTGCTTTTTCTAAAATATCCATACCCGGACGTAAGAATAAGTGGTAGGTATTAGCTAAAATAATATCAGGATTTATTTGATCTTTAAGTTCTGTTTGATGCACACCTTTTACAGTACCAACGGTACCAACTGGCATAAATATTGGAGTCTCTATAGTTCCGTGATCTGTAGTAATTGCACCAGCTCTGGCTTTACTCTTGGGATCGGTTATTTTTAAATTGAATTTCATTATGGACAAATATACTATTATTTTACAAGGAGTATTCTCCCCATATTACACTGATTTTACAAGGCTTTAAAACCTTGTATTGTTGTTTCAATAAAGAATTTGAAAATATTTTATACTACCAACGTTTCTTTTTAGATGAAAAACTACTATTACTTCTTTTACTTTTTGGTGACGATTTTCTAAAAGTGGCACTTTTCTTATTAAAATCGTTCTTTGTGGGTGCTTTACTTCTCTTTGGTTTTGCTTGTTTTGGTTTTTCTTCATCAACAGAAGCTTCTGCAGTTTTAGACGAACTAGAGATCATTGTATTAATCTCTTTCATCTCATCTTCCGTTAATTCTCGCCAATCTCCAGATTGTAAATAACCAAGTTCTACATTCATAATTCTCGTGCGCTTTAACTTTGTTACTTCGTAATCTAAGTATTCGCACATTCTTCTAATCTGACGATTTAAACCTTGTGTTAAAACAATTTTAAATATTTTATCACTTACTTTTTCAACTTTACATTTTTTAGTAACAGTTCCCAAAATAGGAATTCCATTTTCCATACTTGCAATAAAATCTTCTGTAATTGATTTATCTACAGAAACAAAATATTCTTTTTCATGATTGTTACCAGCACGTAGAATTTTATTTACAATATCACCATCGTTTGTTAAGAATATTAAACCCTCAGAAGGCTTATCTAAACGACCAATTGGAAACAATCTTTCTGGATAATTTACATGCTGTACAATATTATTTGGTTCCCTATCATCTGTTGTAGAAACAATACCAACAGGTTTATTTAAAGCAATGTATAAGGTACTATTTTTTGGTTCTACAAGGCGTCCATCAAACTTTACAATGTCTTTTTTACCAACTCTATTTCCTAATTGTGTTTTTTTACCATTAATAGTAATCCGACCTTCTTTAATAAATTTCTCTGCCTCTCTGCGAGAACAAACGCCAGATGAACTTATATATTTATTAAGATTTATAGATTGTTGATTGTTCGTTTCCAATGAAAAATATTTTTGGCAAAAGTAAGTATAAGATTATAATTCTATGGTTCTAAAAGTTAAATTAATTCTGGGTGAACTTACTTTTTTAGTTGGTGGCAGTTTATGCAACCAGTTGGTTTGAGTTCCTTTTTTCATAACCAATAAGCTACCGTTTTCTAAAATTAGATCTATTCTTTGCTTATTCTCTTTATGCTTAAATGAGAACTTACGCGCTACGCCTAGAGAAATGGATGCTATTGCTCCGTTTTTTTTTAACATTTTTTCTCCATCAGAGTGATACCCCATTCCTTCTTCACCCGTGTGATATAAGTTTAATAAACAAGAATTATAGGTTTCTCCACTTTCCTTTTCTACTATTTTTTTTAATGCTAACAATTCTTTTGTAAAAAGGACTGCAGTTTTTGTAATCCCAGAATATTTATATGAAAACTCTGAGGTTCCAAACCAAGCTACTTTTCTTTTGGTAATGATTTTTTTTCCAAAAATTATAGCTTCATCATTTTTCCAATGTATTGTATTCATTAGGGTCTCAAAATAGAAGTTACAGGCATTAGTATCCAAAATAATCCCATGATAATTTGTAACTCCATCACAAGGAAGTATGTTTTTCATTATTTCTGAAGAGAATAAATCCATTAGAGTAAATATACAAAAACCTATTTACGTGTTTATATAGTTCTAAAAAGAATAGATATAATTTTCACAAAATAAAAAAGAGCCCTTTTTAAAGGACTCTTTTTAAGCATACTAAATACCTTATAATTACATGATCTTATTATTAATCATTAGACACATTCATCACCATAGCATGATCATACTTGCAACAACCTGGCAAACCATCATAAGCTTCTTCATTACCTGCCACTTGTTCAGTATCATATCCAGAAGCTGCAATTGCTTTATGAATTGCTACCGCATCTATTTTACCATCACCAAAAGAAATATCAATTTTCTTTTGATCTACATCCCAAATTGCACTTGCTACCCCTTCAACACTATTCGCTGCTTCTTCAATAGTCTTTTTACACATGCCACAATTGCCTCTTACGCCAAAAGTTAGATTTGTTTTTATTGCGGTAACAGTCACCTCCGTTTTTGTAGTTTTTACTTCTATTTTAGCTTCGTTTTTACAACTTGTAAATACCAATGCTGCTATTACAGCTATACTTAAAATTACTTTTTTCATTCTTTTAAAATTTAATTATTGTTATTCTATTACTTGTTTTATTTCGCCACAAGTAAGCATGGCATTCCCAAAATACGGAATTATTACTTTTTTTTATACTTAACCAAAACAGTTCTTTATTCTCTAAAAATTTAAAATATATTTAAAAGCATTAGTACCGCCATTAAAATCATAATTATATTTTCTATGAAGGTTGCTTCTGTCATTGGTAATTTTAATGCAGTTCCTAAACAAGCACAACGAATTAATTCTTTTTTAAAAAGTGCCTTATATACCCCTATTGTTGTTAATCCTAAAATAATTAATGTCGCAATTAAAGCAATATCTATTTGAAAACGCATTAAAAACATCAACCCTAACAACGTTTCTATAAAGGGGTATATTTTACCATAAAAAGGAACTTTTTTCGCAATAGGATCATACATACTAAAAGACATTTCAAACCCATTTAAATCTAACATTTTAAAGAAGCTAAAAACAATATAAAATAAACCCATAAAATCTAACATAAATTCACCTAAAAACCACTCTTTATAATTTAACAATATACTTACTGTTGTAATATAAAATATGATAATGAATAATGGTTTTAATTGTGTTAATTTACTTTTCTCTTCTTCTAGAGAAACAAAAGAAGTATCTGCAATTGTAACTTTTTTATGTTCTACCTTCTTGGTTATTTTAAATTTTTCTGGCAATACCTTTTGAAGCTCGGTAGTTGCAATATGCGTATTCATGGTAATAATTGCTTCACCTTCTTTAAGGTCAATAAAAACATTGGTAACGTCTGCTATTTCGATTAAATATTTTTCCACGGAAGCCTTACAACCACCGCATGTCATTCCTGCTATTATATATGTATATTTCATTATTGTTGTGTTAAGTAGTTAATAATTATTAAACGATTCAATTGTATTCATTTCAAACTCAATTGCAATTATCTAATATCTATATAAAAGCAATCATTACAGCCTCATGATTTTTTACTAAAATTTACTGTTGTTTTAAATCGTTTTGTTTAGTTTTTTAATTTGTAAATATTATTGAATATTGGCTGTCTCTTATACACATCTCCGAGCCCACGAGACCTCTCTACATCTC
>CAJXTJ010000093.1 GCA_913061165.1 uncultured Polaribacter sp. | reverse complement strand
ACGAGATGTAGAGAGGTCTCGTGGGCTCGGAGATGTGTATAAGAGACAGCAATTCAGCTAGCAGTTTTCCTAAAGAATCATCTGAGGTATAATTTTTATGGAGCCGAACATATTTTACTAATTTTGGTTTGTACTGTTCGTAAATTTCTTCTTTTATTACAATGGCTTCTTTTTTAAGTAATGCATTTACAATAGGCATTACTTTTTTCTTCCCTAAAATAGCAATTATTTGATGAATGGTTAATTGAGATTGCTGCTGTAGGGCTTCAAAAATTAAAAACTCATCATCTGCTAAAATAGTTTCGTCTAAAAAGGCATCGTTTTTATAAATAATAGTTTCACTTTCTAGTAAAAAAGCAGAAGGTAAAGAGGCCCGATATACGTCTCCTAAGGAACACATATAATAGTTAGCAATCCATTGCCAATGTTGCAGCTGCTTCTCGTTAACTAAAGGTATTTCATCTAAAATTTGATGAATTTCTTTCGCCTCATACAACGTTGGTGCATTCGTGTGAATATTAAGAACCAATCCTGTATACATTTTAGACTTCCCAAAAGAAACAGCAACACGCATTCCATTTTGTAAAAAACCTGCTTCATCTTTAGTTACAGAATACGTAAACGTTCTCTGAATAGGAATTGGTAATATGACGTCTATAAAATGGATAGAATATTATTTTGTATTAATTTCAAAATTACGTAAAATTAGAATGCAATTACTTTTAAATCATACAAAAGCTACCAACTGGTCTATCAATGATTTCAAAGGTGTCTTCTTTTGTTTTTTATCAAAAAAAACATAAAATTGAAATTTTGCATTAAAGGTTTTTCCTACACAAGAGTGCTAATAAACTACTCTTGTATGTCACCTTCATCATCTATTTCAGAATCTGAATCTAGTTTTGGCTCTTTAAATTTACGAGTACCTTCGTATAATTCATATTTTACAAACTTACAGTCTAAATCTGCATTCTTTAATGCAATTCTTCTAGAAGTTCTTAAACCTACTGCTTTTAAAGCATCTGTATCTGAAGTAATTAACCACGCAGTAGAACCTGGGTAATTATTTTTTAAGGTATCACCTATTTTCTTATAAAACTCTTCTGTGTCTATATTTAAACGTTCACCATATGGCGGATTGAACAAAATAGTGGTGTTTCCGAAGACTTCTTTTTTAGAATTAAAAAAATTAACGTGGTGCACTCCAATGAACTCATCTAAATTTGCATTTGCTACATTGGCGATTGCTTTTTCTACCGCAGATGGCGCTTTATCAAAGCCCATAATTTTAAAATGAGAAGAACGTATTTTCTTTAATAAGGATTCTTGAATTGTAAAGTACAAGTCTTCATCATAATCTTTCCATTGCTCAAAAGCGAACAATTTTCTATTGATGTTTGCAGGGATATTATTAGCAATCATGGCAGCTTCTATTAAAATAGTACCAGAACCACACATAGGATCTATAAAGTTTTCTTCACCTGTATAACCAGATAACAACACCATACCTGCAGCCAAAACCTCATTAATTGGTGCGATGTTTGTAGCTGTTCTATACCCTCTTTTATGCAAAGAATCTCCAGAAGAATCAATAGAAACAGTTAACCATTCTTTCTGAATATGAATGTGAATTTTAACGTCTGGATATTTTAAATCTACATTAGGTCTTTTACTATACTTATGTCGAAAGTAATCTGCAACAGCATCTTTAGACTTTAAAGAAATATAATGAGAATTGGTAGTGAAATTCTTAGAATTTACAACGGCTCCAATAGCAAAGGTACCTTCTACATCTAAATAATTCTCCCATTTTATTTTCTGAATCGAATCATAAAGATCTTCTTCATCATAAATTTTACAAATCTTTATGGGTTTTAAAATACGAACAGCCGTTCTTAAAGCAATATTTGCCTTATACATAAAACCTTTGTCACCTCTAAAAGAAACGCTTCTTACCGCTTCTTTCACATCTTGTGCTCCTAAGTTTTTCAACTCTTCTGCCAATACACCTTCTAAGCCGAAAAGTGTTGTTGCCGTCATTTTAAAATCTTTCTCCATACGTATAAAATTGGTTGCAAAAATACATTTTATTGTTCAAATGATGTATCTAGAATCCTAAAGTTTTAAGTTTAATTCTTCACTATTGTTTGCTTATGAAACATGTTTTTTTTTAGTTTTTAATAATTAATAAACGCATAGTGTTTTATAAAATACAGTAGTTTGTTAAAATTTTATTTTAAAGACGCAATATTTAATTACTTTTACAGACTTAAAATACGTATGAAAACAAAAGATTGGTTTACAGATTGGTTTAACACATCTTACTATCACATTCTCTACAAAGAGAGAAATGATACTGAGGCGCAAGTATTTATGAAAAATATTGTAGCTCTTTTAAGTTTAGATAAAAGTACTCATATTTTAGATTTACCTTGTGGTAAAGGACGCCATGCGGTGTTCTTAAATTCTTTAGGGTATAGGGTTACTGGCGCAGATTTGTCTGAAAACAGCATAAACTTGGCTAAAAAGCATGAAAATGACACCTTACATTTTGAAGTGCAAGACATGCGTGCAGTTTTCAAAAATAAATACGACGCTGTTTTTAATTTGTTTACAAGCTTTGGTTATTTTGAAGATGATAAAGAAGACCTTCTCATATTACAAAACATTAAAAATGGATTGACAAAAGAGGGTGTCTTTGTATTCGATTTTTTAAATGCAGCAATGGTAAAAGAGAATTTGGTTACTAAAGAAAAGAAAGTTGTAGATGGTATTACTTTTAACATTACTAGAGAAATTTCTAATGGTTTTATTGTAAAGCATATTTCTTTTTTCGCGGATACTGAAAATCATTCTTATACCGAGCGTGTAAAATATCTAGATTTAGAAAAAATGACTACTTATTTAGAAAAAGTAGGCTTTAAAATTGAACACACTTTTGGAGATTATCAATTAAATAGTTTCAATTCTAAACATTCTAACCGATTAATTATAGTTGCAAAATGACTTACATCCTATTAATTGTCTCAGTGCTTTTGGGTTCTTTCTTAGTTTTTTTAATAAAACCAAGTAATAAAATTGTGCGTTTATTATTGGCTTTTAGTGGCGCTTACCTACTTTCTGTTACTATTTTACATTTATTACCAGAAGTATATACAGAAAGTACAGATTACAAAAGAATAGGTGTTTTTATTTTGGTAGGTATTATTTTACAATCTGTTTTAGAATCTTTTTCGAAAGGGGCAGAACATGGTCACATTCATATGCATGCAGATAGTAAGAAGTTTCCAACCTTGCTTTTCTTTAGTTTATGTTTGCATGCTTTTTCTGAAGGTTTGCCAATTCATCATTCGGGAGATAATTTATTATGGGCAATTATTGTGCATAAAATTCCGATTGCAATTGTACTAACAACTTTTTTAATACACACTAAATACTCTAAAAAAACAATATTTATATTTCTCTTTTTCTTTGGGTTCATGAGTCCTTTAGGAGTATTAGTAGGAGATAAAGTTGCCTTTTTTAATGATTATTATACAGAAATAACCGCACTTATTATTGGTGTTTTCTTGCATATTTCTACTATAATTCTATTTGAAAGCTCTGAAAATCATAAGTTTAATCTGCAGAAGTTTACTGCAATTCTTTTAGGAGTTTTGCTAACAATTTTCACCCTCTAGATTTGCACTTATTTCTAAAACATAAGAAAACAAGAGTATTTAAAGAAAGTTTGAAAGTTTTTGAGATATTCTTACAATAGGTAAATGCAGTAAGTAAAGAGAAATCTAATTTCCTACTTCATTTATAAATTTAATACGCATTAAACGCAATTCATCTTCGTCATAATCACCATCAAATTCATCTAAGGCTTCTTGAATACTATCCGATTCAGCTTCCATAAAATATTCATGTATTTCTTCTTGCTGATCTTCATCTAACAAATCATCTAAGGCATAATCTATATTTAACTTTGTTCCAGAATAGATAATGGCTTCCATTTCTTTAATTAAATCCATCATTTCTTTTCCTTTCGATTTTGCAATATCTTCCAAAGGTAGTTTTCTATCTGTATTCTGAATAACATATAATTTTAAACCAGAATTAACACCTGTACTTTTTACAATTAAATCATCTGGTCTTAAAATATCATTTTCAGTAACATACGTGGTAATTAATGAAACAAATTCTTTACCAAATTTTCTAGCTTTACCCTCTCCAACACCATGTACAGTAGATAATTCTTCGAGACTTATTGGATATTTTAAAGCCATATCATCTAAAGAAGGATCTTGAAAAACAGCAAATGGTGGCACACCTTGTTTTGCAGCAACCTTTTTGCGCAGACCTTTCAATAAACTTACAAGAACTACATCAGCAACACCACCAGAAGACTTTGCATTGGTAATAATTGCATTGTCATTTTCTTCTGAATAAGAATGATCTTCTGTCATTAAAAAGGAAGATGGCTTGTCCATATAAATTAGCCCTTTATCAGTAAGCTTTACAACACCATACTGTTCAATTTCTTTTTTGATAAAATAAACTACCAATACCTGACGAATTAACGCCATCCAATACGCAGCACTCCTATCCTTACCAATACCAAAAAATGGCTGCAAATGTGTTTTATGCGAGGTTAATAAAGCGTTTTCCTTTCCTACTAGCGTGTTTACTAAGTCTTTAGATTTATATTTTTGAAGTGTTTGTTTTACAACAGAAAGTAATTTAACAACATTTTCTTTCGCTTCATGCTTTTTCTTCGGATTTCTAGAATTGTCATCCATATCTGCACCATCACCTGTAATGGCGTCAAATTCTTCACCAAAATAATGCAACAAATACTTACGCCTATTCATAGACGTTTCTGCATACCCAACAACTTCTTGCAATAAAGCATGCCCAATTTCTTGTTCTGCAATGGGTTTACTAGACATAAATTTTTCTAGCTTTTCAATATCTTTATAGGCATAAAAAGCCAAACAATAACCTTCGCCATCATCTCGTCCTGCCCTTCCTGTTTCTTGGTAATAACTTTCTAAACTCTTAGGAATATCATGATGAATTACAAAACGTACATCTGGTTTGTCTATTCCCATTCCAAACGCGATGGTTGCCACTACAATATCGCAATTTTCCATAAGAAACATGTCTTGATGCTTTACACGCGTTTTAGCATCTAAACCTGCATGATACGGCACTGCATTTAATCCGTTTACTTGTAAAATCTGTGCAACTTCTTCCACTTTCTTTCTACTTAAGCAATAAATAATTCCAGATTTTCCTATACGTTGTTTTACAAAACGGATAATATCTTTTTCTACTTCTGAAGTTTTTGGTCTTACTTCATAGAATAAATTAGGTCTGTTAAAAGATGCTTTAAATCTATTTGCATCGGTAATTCCAAGTGTTTTTAAAATATCTTCTTGAACTTTCTCTGTTGCCGTTGCAGTTAAACAAATAATAGGCACGTCATCAATAGCCTTAATAATATGTTTTAAGTTTCTATATTCTGGTCTAAAATCATGACCCCATTCAGAAATACAATGTGCTTCATCAATGGCTACAAAAGAAATTTTCTGTGTTCTTAAAAATGCGACATATTCTTCTTTTATCAAAGATTCTGGTGCCACGTATAAAAGTTTTGTAATGCCGCTCTCAATATCTGCCTTAACCTGAGCAATTTCTGTTTTGTTAAGCGAAGAATTTAAGACGTGTGCTACACCATGGTGTTCAGAGATACCTCTTATGGCATCTACTTGATTCTTCATTAATGCAATCAAAGGAGAAACCACAATTGCGGTACCTTCTTGCATTAAAGCTGGTAGCTGATAACAAAGAGATTTACCACCTCCTGTTGGCATAATAACAAAGGTATTATTCCTGTTTATAATACTTTTAACAACCTGCTCTTGTAAACCTTTAAATTTATTAAATCCAAAGAATTTTTTTAGAGGACCATGTAAATCCATTTATTAAATATTCGTTTAAAATTAAAAACAAAATACAAACCTTTTTTAAAGTTTGATGAAACTATTTTTTTGTGGTAAATTTGCTTGTTTCTTAAACTAAAGATATAACTTTTTTTTATTCTGATAAAATACCAAACTATTGAAAAAATTAAATCCAATTTTACAAACTGCCAAGGAAACCATTTTATTGGAAAGCAAGGCCATTGCGAATTTAGCAAAATTATTAGATGAAAACTTCGAAAAAGCAGTTAATTTTATTTTAAATTCAAATGGAAGAGTTATTGTGACAGGAATTGGTAAAAGTGCGAATATTGCTACAAAAATAGTAGCTACATTTAATTCTACAGGAACACCTGCAATTTTTATGCATGCGGCAGATGCAATTCATGGAGATTTAGGAAACGTGCAAAAGAATGATATTGTAATCTGCTTATCTAAAAGTGGAAATACGCCAGAAATTAAAGTGCTAGTGCCTTTAATTAAAAATTATGGAAATAAAATAATAGCAATCACGGGCAACGTAGATTCTTTTTTAGGAAAAAACGCTGACTTTCCTTTAAATACTTTTGTAGAAAAAGAAGCTTGTCCTAATAATTTAGCACCCACTACAAGCACAACTGCCCAATTAGTGATGGGAGATGCTCTAGCTGTTTGCTTGCAGGATTTAAGAGGGTTCACTAAAAAAGATTTTGCAAAATACCATCCGGGTGGTGCGCTAGGAAAACGTTTGTATTTAAGAGTTTCTGATTTAATTAAAAACAATCAAGTTCCTAAAGTAAATGCTTCTGATTCTGTAGCAAAGGTAATTGTAGAAATTTCTGAGAGAAGATTAGGCGTTACCGCAGTTTTAGAAAACGAAAAAATAGTTGGTATTATTACAGATGGCGATTTGAGACGTATGTTAAGTAAAACAACAGATATCAATCACTTTACAGCAAAAGATATTATGGGTAAAAACCCAAAAACTGTTCAGGAAAATGCCATGGCTATTGCAGCTTTAGAAAAATTAGAGAATAATAATATTACTCAAATTTTGGTAGTTGACGCACAAGAAAAATATATTGGTGTAGTTCATTTACACGACTTAATTAAAGAAGGAATTTTCTAATGAAAGAGGAAAAAAATGAAATGTCATTTTTAGGACATTTAGAGGAGTTAAGATGGCATTTAGTAAGAAGCGCGGTAGCAATATTTATTATTGGTATTCTACTATTTGTTTTTCAAAAAGAAGTGTTCAATCACTTTTTACTGGCACATAGAAAGTCAGACTTTATAACGTATCAAATATTCTGTGATTTTTTTAATTTATTCGGAATGGATAGTACCTTTTGTAACGTCGCTTTTACTGATAATTTAATCAGTTTAAAACCAACACAGCAATTAATGACTGCTATTTGGTCTTCTTTGATATTAGGAATCATATTAGCTTTTCCTTACTTACTATGGGAACTTTGGCGTTTTATTTCTCCAGGTTTAACAAAGAAAGAGGTTAAAAGCTCTAGAGGGTTTCTATTTGTTGCTTCGTTTTTATTTTTCTGTGGTATTGCATTTAGTTTTTATGTAATTGCGCCAATATCAATACACTTCTTATATAATTATAAAATTTCAGATGTAATTCAGAACAACTTCACACTAGAATCTCATATAGGATTAGTTACCAATATGTTATTAGGTGTTTCTGTCTTATTTGAACTGCCTGTATTGGTTTATTTTTTAACAAAAATTGGTTTGGTAACTCCAGAGTTTTTAAAAAAATACAGAAAACATTCGTTGGTAGTCGTATTAATTTTGGCTGCTATTATTACGCCTCCAGACGTTGCGAGTCAGATAATTGTTGCAATACCAATACTTGTTTTGTACGAGATAAGTATTAAAGTTTCTAGAATGGTGATTAAAAAACAAAAAAAAGATGCATAATAAAGTACAAGAGTTTAATGATTATCGTTCTAAAATGAACGAAAAAATATTAGCTTCTGATAATAAAGTAATTCTGTCTCTTATACACATCTGACGCTGCCGAC
>CAJXTJ010000092.1 GCA_913061165.1 uncultured Polaribacter sp. | reverse complement strand
CTACACGTAAGGAGTCGTCGGCAGCGTCAGATGTGTATAAGAGACAGAAGTAATGTTAGAGAAGCTATTCAAAAATTAGAATTTTATGGATTGCTGAAATCCATTCCTCAGAGTGGAACTTTTGTTGCAAATATTGGTGTTATTGCCATGAATGGAATGATTGAAGACATTCTTCGATTAGATGAACCTGATTTTAAATCTTTGGTAGAAACAAGAATTTTGTTAGAGCTTAAAACATCAAGATTAGCAGCATTAAGAAGAACAGAAAAAGATTTAGTTCAATTAAAGGAAGCTTTAGATGCTTATAATGTAAAAGTATTAAAAGGTGAAGATGCAATGCAAGAAGATTTGCTATTTCATTTAGCAATTGCAAAAGCTTCTGGAAATAGTACGATGAATACATTTATGCTTATAATTACACCAGAAATTATCACAAAATTTGAAAAATTTCATGTATGTGATGAAGATTTAGCACAAAAAGGGATTAAGGAACACACTGATATTTACAATGCTATTGTTGCCAAAGATCCGCAGCTAGCAAAAAAATGCATGAAAATCCATTTTAAAACATTGTATCAATATTGTTATAATATATAAAGCAAGAAAAAAAAAGTGCACGCTTTTTTTGATACAAAGAGTAAAATATTAAACGAGGGATTTATAAACGAATAATTTATAAAATGAAGTTTTTCTAAAAATTACTTCAATACAAACTATTCAATTTTTTAATGACAACAAGTTTGTCAAACTTAGCACATACATACCTGTGCTAGATAATAATACATGAATATGAAAATTAAAGGCTTAAGATGGTGGATTATTATCCTCATATTTATTGCAACTGTAATCAATTATATAGATAGAACTGCATTTGCGCTACTTTGGCCAGAAATGGGTAAAGATTTAGGAATGGACAATGCAGATTATGCCATTATGTTAAATGTTTTTATGGCTACGTATGCTGTCGGAAAATTCTTATCAGGAAAATTATATGATAAAATAGGCACTCGTTTAGGTTTTACGGTTTCCATAATCGTTTGGTCTTTAGCATCTGCTTTTCATGCCTTTGCACGAGGTATTATTACGTTGTCTATTTTTAGAGGTTTACTCGGTTTAGGAGAAGCAGGTAATTGGCCTGGTGCTGTAAAAAGTAATGGTGAATGGTTTCCGGTTAAAGAAAGAGCCATTGCACAAGGTATCTTTAATTCTGGTGCTTCAATTGGTAATGTAATTGCCCCTTTTGTAATTGTTTATTTATATGCAGCTTTTGGCTGGAAAACAACATATATAATATTAGGAGCAGTGGGTTTACTATGGGTAATTCCATGGCTATTCTTAAATAAATCTACTCCAGAAAAGCACCCTTGGATAACGCAAGAGGAAAGAGATTTAATTTTAGCTGATAAAATAGAAAAGGACGATATTATTAGTAATACAAAAGTTAAGAGTTTATCCGTTGGAAAAATTTTAAGCTACAAACAATCATGGGGTGTTTTAGTATGTAGATTCTTTATTGAACCAATATGGTGGTTTTTTGCAGGGTGGATGCCTATTTATTTAAACAAAACATTTAATCTAAGCATCGAAGAAATTGCTGCTACTATGTGGATTTCTTATTTAATGGCAGCAGCTGGTAGTATTGTAGGAGGTTGGTTTTCTGGATTATTAATGAAAACAAAATCCGTAGATGCTGCAAGAAAAATTACAATTACAATTGGAGGCTTATTAGTCTTTATTGGGTTTGTATGCATCATTCAATTTGTAGGAGAAAATAATTTTATGACATTTATCTATTTAGCAGGTGTAGTTCTTTTTGGATTTCAATTTGCAATTGGGAATGTACAAACGATTTCAAGTGATTTATTTAGAGGCCCCTCTGTTGGAACATTAGCTGGTTTAGCTGGAACCGTTGCGGCTGTTTCTCCAATGATTATGAATTGGTTTATTGGTAAAATAACCACAGAAGGATCTTACACACCCGCTTTTATAGCAATTACAATATCAGTCATCTTAGGTGTTTTATCAATTTTTGTTTTCATCAAAAACATAGAACCTGTTAGAAAAACAGTAGAAGAATAATTTTAATAAGAAGAATAAGCAATAATAAATATATGAGTAATTTAAATGATAAAGTAGCTCTAGTTACAGGAGCTACCGGGGGGATTGGATTTGAAGTAGCAAAGAGATTAGGGAAAGATGGATATACTGTACTTCTAAACGGTATTGAAGATGCTGCAGGAGCAGAAAGAGTTCAAGAATTAATGGCAGCAGGAATTACTGCAGAGTATTTTGGTTTTGATGTTACAAACGAAGATGAAGTAACTTCAAATATTAATGCAATAGGGAAAAAATATGGTAAAATAGATGTACTAGTAAACAATGCTGGAGGCTTGGGAGGAAGATCTCGGTTTGAAGAAATGACAACAGATTTTTACAGATTTGTGATGGCATTGAATTTAGACTCTGTATTTTTTGCATCTAGAGCTGCAATTCCTTTTCTTAAAAAAGGTAAAAATGCTTCAATAATTAACTATACATCTAATGCAGGATGGAATGCTGGTGGACCAGGAGCTGGAATTTATGGCACTTCTAAAGCGGGTGTGCATGCAATTACAAGAGCTTTGGCTAAAGATTTAGCCGAATATGGTATTCGAGTAAATGCGGTTTCCCCTGGCACGATTGATACTCCTTTTCATGCACAAATTAAAGAAAGTAAGCCTGAAGTATTTGCTTCATGGAAAAATAATATTATGTTGGGTAGATTAGGCCAACCACAAGAAGTGGCTTCAGTGGTTTCTTTTTTAGCTAGTAATGATGCAGCATTTATTACAGCTGAAACGATACAAATTGGTGGCGGACAAGCTTTAGGAATTTAATTTTTTTGTTTTTTGAGTAGAAACTTCTCTTTATGAATTTAAAGGGAAGTTTTTTTATTAGAAGAATCTCTCACTATTAATTCTGCAGTTAAAATTATCTTATTTAAACGTTGTTCTATAGTATCATTCTCAATATATTTTAGAAAGGTATTTGCGGCTTGTTTCCCAATTTCTGCACTGTGTTGATTGACACTTGTAATTTTAGGTGTAACCATATCTGTAAAGGGCTCGTTACCAAAACCTACCAGAGAAATCTCTTCAGGAACAAGAATCTTATGTTCTTTTAAAACTTGTAAAGCGCCCAAAGCGGCATAATCTCCAGCAACATATACTGCATCGGGACGCGTTTTTAAACTCAGTAATTGCCTCATTTTTATCCTTCCATCTTCAATTGTCAAATCACCTTCTGTAAGTAATTCTGCATCTAAAGGGAGTTTGTATTTTTTCAAAGCATCTACATATCCTCGAATTCTATTGTTATAAATTCGAGTTCGTTTATAACCACCTATATGCGCAATGCGTTGACAACCATTTTTCACCAAATGCTCTACAATTACATGACTACTATTATAATCATCAATTCCAATATAGTCTACATTTAAATCATTTTCACCTCTATCAAAAAGAATCAAAGGGATGCCCTTGGATTTAATTTTTTCATAAGAACTTAGATCTATAGTTTCATTTGCCATTGAGGCAATAATTCCATCTACTTGGGTATAAAGTAGCGTATCGATACTTTTACATTCTTTATCATAGGATTCATTAGATTGTGTGATAATGATGCTGTACCCTTTTTTATTCAATACTTCTTCTATATTTTGAATAACTGATGAAAAGAAATTACTATTGGTTCTAGGCACAATAACTCCTACTAAATTACTTTTTCCACTTCGTAAAGCACTCGCTAAGTGATTCGGTTGATATTGTAATTTTTTAGCTACTTGTCTAACGTTTTCTTTAGTTTTTTCGCTAATTCTTGAATCATTATGCAATGCTTTAGAAACTGCCGCTGCAGAAATATTTAATACGTTTGCAATATCTTTTATGGTAGTTTTCTTTTTTTTCACGAATTTTATATATATTTGCTTAAACGTTTAAACAAATGTAGTCACTTTGTTTATGTAATCAAAATTTCAAGTACTAAAAGAAGTTTTGATTTTATTTTAAAGAACTGCTTAAACGTTTAACTAAAAAATATAAACATATAAAAAATTAAACAAAAATGGGTAAAGTAGTAACTTTTGGAGAGATCATGTTAAGATTAGCTCCACAGGGATTTTTAAGGTTTTCTCAAGCAAATAACTTTGATGTTGTTTATGGTGGAGGAGAATCTAATGTAGCGGTTTCATTAGCAAATTACGGAGTCGATGTAGATTTTGTAACGCGTTTGCCTAAAAATGATATTGGACAATGTGCAATGATGGAAATGAGAAAGCGTGGTGTAAACGTTGATAAAATTGTTTGGGGCGGAGATCGTTTAGGAATTTACTTCTTAGAAACAGGAGCTGTTTCTAGGGGATCTAAGGTAGTATATGATAGAGCACATTCTGCAATTGCAGAAATAAAATCAGGGATGATTGATTGGGATACCGTTTTTGACGGAGTAGAATGGTTTCATTGGACCGGTATTACACCAGCGATTTCCCAAGGATCTGCAGATGTATGCTTGGAAGCTGTTAAAGCTGCTAGTGCAAAAGGAATTACTATTTCTACAGATTTAAATTACAGGGCAAAACTTTGGAATTTCTGTGATGATGCACATAGAGAAAAAATAATGACGGAGTTAACTTCTTACTGTGATATTGTCTTAGGAAATGAGGAGGATGCAGAAATGCATTTCGGTATTAAACCAGCAGGGATTTCTGTTCAAACGGAAGGGCATAATGTAAAAGCAGAAGCATTTTTGTCAGTTTGTGAGCAAATGATGGCAAAATTTCCAAGAGCTAAAAAGGTAATTACTACTTTAAGAGGTTCTATATCTGCCTCTCACAATACTTGGGCAGGTGTTTTATATGATGGTAAAACATTGTTGCAAACGCGTCAATATCAAATCACCGATATAGTAGATAGAGTAGGTGGAGGAGATTCTTTTATGGGTGGGTTGATCTATGGATTACTTAAATACCCAGAAGATGATCAAAATGCATTGGACTTTGCAGTTGCAGCATCTTGTTTAAAACATACAATTAAAGGAGACGCAAACTTAGCAACTGTTGCGGAAGTAGAAAAGTTAATGGGTGGTGATGCTTCTGGTCGAGTTGCCCGTTAGACTTCTTAGCGTCTAGATTAAAATTTTTAACTAAAATGAGAAAATCAATTGCAATTATATGCAGCGGCGGTCCAGCACCAGGTATTAATACGGTTATAAGTACACTGGCGAAAACTTTCTTAAAGGATGGTTATGATGTTATAGGTGTGCATCATGGTTATAAAGGATTGCTTTCTGATAATCCAGAAGTGAAAATATTCGATTTTCATCATGCCGACCGTATTTTTAGTCGTGGAGGTTCTACTTTAATTATGAGTAGATTTAAACCAAAAGATAGCGATTTTAAAGCAGATTTTTTTAAGAAACACAATGTAAAATTATTAGTGACTATTGGAGGAGATGATACCGCTTCAACTGCTAATAGATTAACTAAATATCTTCAAAATCAAGATTTATCGGTTGGCCACATTCATGTTCCTAAAACTATTGATAACGATTTACCTTTGCCTGATAGGAATCCAACATTTGGTTTTCATACAGCTAAAGATGAAGGAGTTCGTATTGGTAATACAGTTTATGAAGATGCCAGAACTAGTGAAAACTGGTTTGTAATGTCTACAATGGGACGTTCTGCAGGTCATTTAGCTTTTGGCATAGCTTCTGCTTGTCATTTTCAAATGATGATTATTCCAGAAATGTTCGATAAAACTGCTATTACATTCGAAAAAATAATCAATATGATTATTTCTTCAATAGTTAAATGTAAAATTGAAGGTATAGAATATGGTGTGGCTTTAGTAAGTGAAGGTGTTTTTCATTTCATGGAAGAAGAAGAAATTATCAACTCTGGTATAAATTTTACGTACGATGATCATGGACATCCAGAATTAGGAAATGTAAGTAAATCTCATATTTTTAATTATTTATTACAAGTAAAACTCAAAGAGATTGGATTATCTGTGAAATCAAGACCCGTAGAACTTGGCTATGAATTAAGGTGTTGTAATCCAATTGCATTCGATTTAACGTTGTGTACTTTATTAGGTATAGGAGTTAAAAAATTATTTGACCAAGGAATATCTGGTTGTATTGTAAGTGCAAATTCTAAAGGAGATATTACGCCTTTATTTTTGAAAGATTTTGAAGATAATGAAGGGAAGATTCCACCTAGATTAGTTGACATTAATTCAGAGATGGCACAACTGTTTATAAACAATCTTTTTTATATTAAGGAAAAGGATTATGAAGAGGTAAAAAAGTATTTACCAAATCCAGAAGCATACGATTTTAAGAAAATATTAAAGTGGAATTAAAAATTAAAAAATAAAATGGCACAATTTACAAGAATAGAAGTAGCACAAGTAATGAAAAATACAGGAATGGTTCCTTTATTTTTTCATAATGATATAGAAGTAAGTAAAAAAGTTTTAAAAGCATGTTATGACGGTGGAGCTCGTTTAATGGAGTTTACTGCTAGAGGAGATTTCGCTCACGAAGTTTTTGGAGAATTAACAAAATATGCAATTACTGAATTACCAGGAATGGTAATGGGAGTAGGATCTGTAACAGATGCAGCAGCAGCATCTTTGTATATGGCTTTAGGAGCAAACTTTATTGTAACTCCAGTTTTAAGAGAAGACATTGCAATTGTATGTAATCGTAAAAAAGTATTATGGTCTCCTGGTTGTGGTACATTAACAGAAATAGCGAAAGCAGAAGAATTAGGTTGTGAAATAGTTAAATTATTTCCTGGTGATATTTATGGTCCTCAGTTTGTAAAAGGAATTAAAGGTCCGCAACCATGGACAAGCATTATGCCTACAGGTGGTGTTTCACCAACAAGAGAGAATTTAGAAGCTTGGTTCGGTGCAGGTGTAACTTGTGTTGGTATGGGGTCTAAATTAATGGCTAAACATGCTGATGGTAGTTTTGATTATGATAAAATTGAAAGTCAGACAAAAAATGCTCTAGACATTATACAATCTCTTAAATAATCTTATTTTTATCCAAAACATTAATAACCCTTTAGTATTTTTTAATTAAAGGGTTTCTTTCTTATTATGAAACATAACAAGGCAATTTTCTTTATGATTTTGAGCGTTTTAGCATTTGCTATAATGAATGCAATCGTTAAATATTTGACTGCTTTCGGTGTGTATCAAATTGTTTTTTTTAGATCTGTTGGTACTTTGGCTTTTACAGTTCCACTGATTTTAAAATATAAAATTCCTATTCTGGGTAATAATAAAAAACTCCTTTTTATAAGGGGTTTAATTGGTGTAATTTCTTTAACTACTTTTTTTGAAGCTTTAAATTATTTAGCAGTAGGTACAGCAGTTTCTTTGAGGTATACTTCACCAATATTTGCAGCAATATTTGCAGCTGTATTTCTGAAAGAAAAGATTAAATTAGTTCAATGGGTTTTATTTTTATTAGCTTTTGTTGGGGTTTTAATTATAAAAAAATTTGGTATTGATGTAAACACAATAGGCCTCTTACTAATAATAACATCTGCCCTTTTTTTAGGATTAATTTTTGTTGTGATAAGAAAATTAGGAGACCAAGAAAATCCTTTAATAATAATTAATTATTTTATGATAATGTGTTTTGTTTTTGGTGGTTTAATGTCTTATAATAATTGGATTTCGCCAAATTATACAGAATGGGTTTTACTACTAAGTTTGGGTGTTTTTGGTTATGTAGGTCAATTATATATGACCAAAGCTTTTCAATTACATGAAACATCTATAATTGCACCTCTAAAATATTTAGAAGTTATTTTTATGATTATAATTGGAGTTACATGGTTTGGAGAAATTTATAACCTTTGGACATTGTTAGGTATATTTTTAATCTTAATAGGATTGATTTATAATCCTGTCTCTTATACACATCTGACGCTGCCGACGACTCCTTA
>CAJXTJ010000091.1 GCA_913061165.1 uncultured Polaribacter sp. | reverse complement strand
GTAGAGAGGTCTCGTGGGCTCGGAGATGTGTATAAGAGACAGGTCACAAGCATGCACTTGATTATTTCCGTTTAACACAGATGTTTTTGGATCTCTACCCATTCTTGCAGTTCCCATTTCATGGATTCCTAAACCCATTGCCATGTTATCTCTGTTATCATACCCATTTACATCTTCAAAGCCAGCTTCCGTTAACATTTTAACGGCTTGTTCTTGCATATCTTTACGCATTGCCATTTCATTTTCACCAAAAGCAGCGTCAAAAGTAACGGTAGGTAAACCCCATTCGTCTTTCTTATCATAATCTAAAAACAACCTATTTTTATGATTTGGTAATGTTTCTCCAAATGCCAATAAATTTACGTTCCATTCTCCAGGTTTTAAAATTGCTTCTTTTAAAGCGGGCCCATATTTTAGCTCGGCAACTAATTCAGAGGTACTACTTCTGCTTGCACCACCTTGGTAGCCATAACCTCTTTTAAAAGTTTCTGCTTCTGTATTGCCACCTAAATTTCTAAATCTCGGAATGTAAACTCCGTTTGGCCTTCTTCCTTTTACATATTTATCATCAAAGCCAGTTGCTTTTGCAGAAGCACCTACATGAAAATGATGATCCATAATATTGTGTCCTAATTCTCCACTGTCATTTCCTAATCCGTTTGGAAAGCGTTCTGACTTCGACTGTAATAAAATAGAAGCAGATGCCATAGAAGATGCACATAGAAAAACAACCTTGGCATTGTATACAAAAGATTCTTTTGTTTCTGCATCAATCAATCTTACACCCGTTGCTTTTTTAGTAACGTCATCATAAATTACTTCGTGTACAATAGAGTTGGGTCTTAACGTCATATTACCAGTAGCGTCTGCTGCAGGCAAAGTAGATGAATTACTACTAAAGTATGCCCCATAAGGGCAACCACGCATACATCTATTTCTGTATTGACAAGTACTTCTACCTTCTCCTGGTTTGGTCCCTTCTGTAATATGTGCCGTTCTACCAATAGTTAATAAGCGTCCATCATCAAAGTTTGTAGCTAGTTTTTCTTTTAAAACCTCTTCCACACAATTGAGATTCATCGGTTTTAATAACTTCTGATCTGGCAATTGTTTCAGTCCTAAATTCTCTCCACTTACGCCAATATATTCTTCAACTTTATCGTACCACTTTTCAATATCTTTATATCGAATTGGCCAATCTACAGCAATACCATCTTTTTTGTTCGCCCCAAAATCAATATCGCTTAAACGGTAACTTTGTCTTCCCCACATTAAAGATCTACCACCAACCTGGTAACCTCTAATCCAATCGAAGCGTTTATTCTCATTATAAGGGTGCTTTAAATCGTCTACAAAAAAATGTTCTCGTGCTACTTGAGTTGTATATCCTGTTCTATGTTGTTTTGGTTTTCTATCAATAATTTCTTGTGTTGCTCTTCCACCATTAGGCATGTCCCAAGGGTCTAAATACGCTGTAGGGTAATCTTCCACATGCTTTACCATGGGTCCTCTTTCTAAAACTAAGGTTTTTAACCCGTTTTCACAAAGCTCTTTGGCTGCCCAGCCTCCAGAAATTCCGGTACCAACTACAATCGCATCGTAAGAATTTAAGTCGTTATTTAATGTATTCATTCGTGTATATTTTTAAACTAATTTTGTTTTCAGAGGATTAAAATAGTTAAAGAATTTTAATAAGATTAATTTCCTATTGTAAAAAGTACCAAAACATTTACGAAACCGATTTCGGTATCTTATTTTTAGTTTTATTTTACCATATCTTTAAATGTAATTGAAATATATATATATTTAATAAAATTTAAAGATAAATATAATGAATACAGTTACTTTTAAAAAATTATCATTTTATGTAATTGCTCTTCTATTCGTTGCTACTTCTTGTAAGAATAGCAGCAATAAAACGGAGGCACAACCAATAAAAATTGCAAATACTACACCCTTTTTTAAATTATCTTTGGCACAATGGTCTTTGCATAAAACATTTAATGAAGATGGCATAAGTCCTTTTGAATTTGCTGAAATGTCGAAGGAAATGGGTTTTGAAGGTTTAGAGTATGTAAGTCAATTATACAATGTAGAAATAGAAAAATTAGGTTTTGATGTTGTTATTGATTCTTTAAAAACATTAAGTGCACAAAACGGCATGCAAAACGTTTTAATTATGGTTGATAATGAAGGTGATTTGGCAGACCCGAATGAAGCGGTTAGAGATGCGGCTGTGGAAAATCATAAAAAATGGATAGATGCCGCTGCAAAACTGGGTGCACACGCTATTCGTGTAAACACCTTTGGAACCAACGATCCAGAGATTTGGAAAACTACTGTTGTAGATGGTCTTCAAAAATTATCAACGTATGCAGCTACAAAAAACATAAATGTATTGTGTGAAAATCATGGTTGGTTATCTTCAGATGCAGAAAAGTTAATGCAAGCTATTAGGGATGTTAACATGGACAATTGTGGAACATTACCTGATTTTGGAAACTGGTGTACAAAAAGAAAAGATGTAGGAGAAAAATGGGGTGAATGTGCAGAATTGTACCCGGACAAATACAAAGGAACCTCTTTAATGATGGCTGCGGCAAAAGCAGTAAGTGCAAAATCTTATGATTTTGATACAAACGGAAATGAAACTACTATAGATTATACCAGAATGTTACAAATTGTAAAAGATGCCGGGTATAAAGGTTTTGTTGGTGTAGAATATGAAGGAAGTCGTTTAGATGAAACTGCAGGAACAAAAGCAACTAAAGATTTACTTTTAAAAGTAGCAAAAGAAGTAAAATAGTTTTAACACTTACGGTATTAAACAGATAAAAAAACAAACAACTTAATGAAAAAATCAATTCAATTTCAATTGTCCTTTATGATGTTTCTCGAATTCTTTATTTGGGGTGCATGGTTTGTAACCTTAGGTACTTTTATGGGAAATAATTTAAGCGCAACAGGTGCAGAAACAGGAATGGCGTATTCCACGCAATCTTGGGGTGCAATTATTGCTCCTTTTATTATAGGTCTTATTGCAGATCGGTTTTTTAATGCAGAAAAAATACTAGGTGTTTTACATATTATAGGTGCCATTTTAATGTACATGATGTTTCAGGCAAATGACTTTAATACCTTCTACCCTTATGTATTAGGATATATGATTGCCTATATGCCAACATTGGCTTTGGTAAATTCTGTAGCATTTAAGCAAATGAAAGATCCTGCAAAAGAATTTTCATTTATACGTGTATGGGGAACTATTGGGTGGATATTAGCGGGCTTATTAATTAGCTACTATTTTCATTGGGACTCTAAAGAAAATGCAGCAGCAGGAATGCTACAAAACACTTTTTTAATGACGGCTGTTGTATCTGTTGTTTTAGGTGTTTTTAGTTTTTTCTTACCTAAAACGCCACCAAGTATCAGTAAAGAAGATACGGTTACTATTTCTAGTATTTTAGGCTTAGATGCTTTAAAATTATTAAAAGACAGAAACTTTTTAGTCTTCTTTATTTCTTCTGTTTTAATCTGTATTCCATTAGCCTTTTATTATCAAAATGCGAATCCTTTTTTATCTGAAATAGGGGTTGAAAATCCGACTGGTAAAATGACCATAGGCCAAGTCTCTGAAGTTGTTTTTATGTTGTTATTACCTTTCTTTTTTAAGAAATTCGGATTCAAAAAAACCATATTAGTTGGTATGTTAGCCTGGGTACTTCGATATGTATTGTTTGCTTACGGAAATTCTGGTGAGCTTGCTTTTATGTTAATCACAGGAATTGCATTGCATGGTATTTGTTATGATTTCTTTTTTGTATCAGGGCAAATTTATACCGATTCTAAAGCAGGTGATAAAGTAAAAAGTGCCGCACAAGGCTTAATTACATTGGCAACTTACGGTATTGGTATGTTGGTTGGCTTCTGGGTAGCAGGTAAAATTGTAGATGCAAATGTATTAGCAGATGCTTCACATGGTTGGCAAGATATTTGGTTGTTCCCTGCCTTGTTTGCTGCAGGAGTATTCGTTATTTTTGGCTTGCTTTTTAAAGATGAAAAAATTGAATATAAAGAATAAGATATAAGATGAGCGTAAAGATAAGATTGGGTATTATTGGAGGTGGTGGAGATTCTTTGATAGGAATTCTGCACAGAGTAGCATCATCTATGTTTGATAAGTATGAAATTGTTGGTGGGGTTTTTAATCCGAATTGGGAGGAAAACATTAGTTTTGCTACCAAATTAGGATTGAATGAAAATAGAGTCTACAAAGATTTTGATACTTTTATTGCTGAAGAAACAAAGCTTCCGATAGAAGAACGTATACAAGTAGTTTCAGTGTTAACGCCCAACTTTTTGCACTTTCCAATGGCAAAAGCCTTATTGGAAAACGGCTTTCATGTAATTTGTGAAAAGCCAATGACTACCACCTACGAAGATGCAAAAATACTGTATGCAACTTTACAAAAAGCAAAAACAGTTTTCGCGGTAACATACACGTATACTGGCTATCCGATGGTGCGTCAAATGCGAGAAATGATTTTAAATGGTGAAATAGGAGAAGTTCAAAAAATAGATGCTCAGTATTATCAAGGATGGATCAATCCAATAATTCATAACAAAGAACAACGTGCGGCTACATGGCGCTTAAATCCAGAAAAATCTGGAATTAGCTGTTGTATTGGCGATATTGGCACCCATTCTTTTAATATGTTAGAATATA
Source organism: uncultured Polaribacter sp. (assembly GCA_913061165.1). Lineage (GTDB taxonomy): Bacteria > Bacteroidota > Bacteroidia > Flavobacteriales > Flavobacteriaceae > Polaribacter. The sequence continues at coordinate 3,446 of CAJXTJ010000091.1, read as the reverse complement.
TTTCTGGAGTAAAGATTGAAAGTATTTTAGCCGACTTAAACCATGTCTATAATGACAACCCAATGGATGTAGATGGTACTATATTATTGCGAGCGTCTAACAATGTTAAAGGTGTTATTTGTGCCAGTCAGATAGCCACTGGTGAAGAAAATAGTTTTGTTGTAAAAGTCTATGGTGATAAAGCGGGCTTAAAATGGGAACAGGAAAATCCGAATTACTTGTATTTAATGGAAGACGGAAAACCACTACAAGTTTTAAAACCAGGGCATGCATACAATAGCAAACTATCTCTTGATGGTACAAAATTACCACCCGGACATCCAGAAGGTATTTTTGATTCTATGGGGAATATTTACAAAGGTATTGCAAAAGCAATCAACAAAGAACCTTACAATGCTGGAGAATTTCCAACAATAATAGACGGAATTAGAGGAATGGATTTTATAGAAAAAGCCGTAGCATCTCATAAAAATGGAAATGTTTGGGTTGCTATTGATGAGAATTAAGAGTTCCTAATTGCAAACTCCATTTTACTAAAAACTAACAACAAAGAGTAATGAAAACAATAAAAGGACCTGCAGTATTTCTAGCGCAATTTATGGATGAAGTTGCACCTTTTAATACCTTAGATGGTTTGTGCAAATGGGCAAGCGGTTTGGGTTATAAAGGCATACAAATTCCTACTTTAGACAAAAGTATCATCGATTTAGATATTGCTGCAACCAGCCAAACATATTGCGATGAGTTTAAAGGAAAAATAAATGCTTACGGCTTAGAGATCACAGAACTTTCTACCCATATACAAGGGCAATTAGTTGCCGTACACCCTGCACATGACATTATGTTTGATGTTTTTGTACCGAAAGAATTAAAAGGAAAACCAAAACAAAGAACCGCTTGGGCAGCAGATCAAATGCAAAAAGCGGGCATTGTTAGTAGAAGGTTGGGTTTAAATACACACGCTACTTTTTCGGGTTCTTTACTTTGGCCAGTAATGCATCCGTGGCCACAACAACCCAAAGGGTTGGTAGAAACAGGTTTTAAAGAATTGGCAGGCAGATGGCTGCCTATTCTAAATACTTTTGATGAAAATGGGGTGGATGTTTGCTACGAAGTACATCCCGTAGAAGACATTCATGATGGTGATACTTTTGAGCGTTTTTTAGAAGCTACTGGCAATCATAAACGTGTAAATATTTTATACGATCCTTCGCACTTTGTGCTGCAACAATTAGACTACATAAAATACATAGATCATTATCATCAATTTATAAAAGCATTTCATGTAAAGGATGCAGAATTTAATCCTACAGGTAAAAAAGGAATGTTTGGGGGTTATAACGATTGGAAAAACCGTGCAGGACGCTATCGTTCTCCGGGAGATGGCCAAGTAGATTTTAAAAACGTGTTTTCTAAATTAACTGAATATGGCTGTGATGTTTGGGCTGTTTTAGAATGGGAATGTGTTGTTAAAAGTCCGGAGCAAGGCGCAAGAGAAGGTGTAGATTTTATAAATAGACATATCATAGAAACCACTACAAAAAGATTTGATGATTTTGCCGGCGGTGCAGATACAAATAAAAAGGAATTGAGAAGAATTTTAGGAATCTAGATTAAATTACGAATATTTGTGATCATAACAACTTAAAAATAAAAACATGAAAAATACAATGCTCATTTTTTGCCTATGCACATGTTTATTTGCTTGTCAAAAAAATACAAAACAAAATAAAATAGCAATTGTTGAAGAGCTACTAGAAGAACCTACAAATCCAGCCGCAACAGAAATTTGGAGACCAAAACCACCCATTGTCACAGTGGACGGTGCAAACAAAATTCCTTCGGATGCAATTGTACTTTTTGATGGTACTAATTTTAATGAATGGACTTCATCCATAGATTCTACCGTTGTAAATTGGATTTTAAACAGCGATAAAAGTATGACTGTTAAAAATAAAACCGGCGATATACAAACCAAAAAGAATTTTGGCTCTGTGCAGCTTCATATTGAATGGCGTTCGTCTAAAGAAATAAGAGCAAATGGACAAAATAGAAGCAATAGCGGTGTTTTCTTACAGAATAGATACGAAGTACAGATTTTAGATAACAATAACAATGATACTTATGTAAACGGACAAGTAGGATCTATTTATAAGCAAGCTATTCCTTTAGCAAAAGCATCTTCAAAAACTGGAAATTGGAATTCTTACGATATTATTTATCATACACCAAATTTTGATATGAAAGGAAATGTTTCAAAACAAGCCACTATTACCCTATTACACAATGGTGTTTTAATTCAAGATCATGTGACTATAAAAGGAACTACAGAATATATCGGTTGGCCTAAAAATAACACGCACGGAAAAGCGCCTATAAAATTGCAAGATCACGGAGATAATAGTGGTGTAAGTTATCGGAATATTTGGGTAAGAGAACTTTAATAAAGATGTCCATATAATAAAAAAAAAATAAGAGCTATTTCGTAGATTCTCTAGAGATAACTGTTGTTGGAATTACAACCGTCTTAGAAGGCTCTTTAATATTATTTTTTTTATTTTGAATTTCTTGATACAATAACTTAAAAGCTGTTTGCCCAATTTCAAGTCCTGGCTGATCTACTGTAGATAAATGGGGTGTAGTAATTTGAGACATGAACCAGTTACTAAAACCGATTACAGAGACTTGTTCCGGAACGGCTACATTATGTTCTTTTAAAGCCTCCAATGCTCCTATAGCCATTAAATCTGTAACAGCAAAAATACCGTCTACCTCTTTATGACTCTCGCAAATTTTAATACCAGCTATTTTGCCTGTCTTAAAAGAAAAGTCCGGCCCTTCAAAATCTATCGATTTGTTATAGACCAACCCATTCTCTAAAAGTGCTTTTTTGTAGCCCTTGTGCCTATCTATTGTTGTTTGAGACTTTAAGTGGTTTCTAATAAGAGCTATTTTTTTACAGCCAATATCTATTAAATGTTGGGTAGCCATTTGAGCCGCCTTCACATCATCTATCACCACTTTATTACAGTCTATAAGTTTAGAGATTTTATCATACAATACAAATGGCATACTTTCCTTAACAAGATCTTTAATATGACTGAAATGAATTGTATTGTCTGCAAGTGATAATAGAATACCATCTACATTTTTATCTAATAACAATTTCAGTTGTTTTACCTCACCTTTATAATCATCATTAGATTGCACAACAATTACAGAATAACCGAAATTTTCTGCTGTTTTTAAAACACCGCTAATAATCGTGGAAAAAAAATAATGTACTATTTCAGGAACTATAAGTCCTATTATATTAGATTCTTGACTTCTTAAATTTTGAGCAAAAATATTAGGTTTATAATTTAACTCATTCGCTAAATCTTGTACCTTTTTTCTGGTAATAGGACTAACCTGTCTCTTATACACATCTGACGCTGCCGACGACT
>CAJXTJ010000090.1 GCA_913061165.1 uncultured Polaribacter sp. | reverse complement strand
AGAGAGGTCTCGTGGGCTCGGAGATGTGTATAAGAGACAGGTGTTATTGGTGAAGAAAAACAGACGGAAGAATTGTATATTTTAAAAGACAAGCATCTAGATATTCATTTTAAAGTTCCGAAATTATTACCTGGGGTTAGAGAGTTTACAGCACTACTTACCAAAGAGAAGATACCATACGGAATTGCTAGTAACGCTACCAAACAGTTTTTAAAAAATAGTGTACATTATTTAGAGTTAAATTTTCCAATTGTTTTTGGTGTACAAGATTATATAAAACCAAAACCTGCTCCAGAGGCATATATTACCTTAGCAAGTGCATTGGGTTTTCATCAAAATGACTTTAAAGATATTTGGGTTTTTGAAGACAGTTTAACAGGAACAAGAGCGGCAAAATTAGCAGGAATGGTTCCTATTGGTATTACAACTCAATTTTCTGAAGAAGAATTAAAAGAAGCTGGAAGTGTTTTAGTTTTTCCAACTTTATTGGAAGCTTACGAGTATTTATTAGAAGATTAAGCCTACATAGTTACTTCTCTAAAAAGTGTTTCTAAATTTTTATTCTGATTAGTTAAACCTAAAATTTTAAGATTATGCTCTTGTGCTAAATCGAAAATTTTAGAGCGCATATCTTTGTCGGAACTAAATGTTAATTGCCAATTGTTATCTGATGTATTTTTTACAGAACTTAAGTTTGATAATTTCTGGAAAATCACCTCATCGCAAGAAATATTAAAAGTAACTTCTATAATCTGTTGTTTCGAGTCTTGCAGTTCTTTTAGTTTTTTATCAATTAAAATTTTGCCTTTTTTTATAATAATTACGCGATCACAAACAGCCTCTACTTCTTGCATAATATGCGTAGAAAATAGCACCGTTTTATCTTTGCCTAATTCCTGAATCAAAGCTCTAATCTCGATAATTTGGTTAGGATCTAAACCAGTTGTTGGTTCATCTAAAATTAAGACTTTTGGATTGTGTAAAATAGCGGCAGCAATACCTACTCTTTGCTGATACCCTTTAGATAATTGATGTATTTTCTTATTTGCCTCTAAAGTTAAACCTACTTTTTCTATACAGTCTTCTATTTGACTTTTAGCTACCTTATAAATAGCAGCTTGAAACTGCAAGTATTCACGCACATACATTTCTGCATACAAAGGATTGTGTTCAGGTAAATACCCAATTACTTTTTGCGCTGCTATCGATTTTTTTAAAACATCAATATCATCTATAAAAACAGCACCTTGATCTGGTTTTATAAAACCAGTTAAAATTTTCATCATCGTAGACTTCCCTGCACCATTAGGACCTAAAAAACCAATTATCTGTCCTTTATCTGCAGAAAAAGAAATGTTATTTAGTGCTTTCTGAGATTTATAGCTTTTAGAAACGGAATTTACGGTTATAGACATTTTACAAATGTAAGTTTAATAGTAGAATAACGAAAATATGTGTTTTTTAGTTTACAATATTAGAAAGGTTTATTAATTGTAAAAGACTAATGTGACTAAAATAAAAATGACTCAATTAAAATTGAGTCATTTTAAAAAAATATTTTTAAGTTTTATAATTGATATCTTACTCTGAAACTTATATATCTTGGTAAAATAAAACGTTCATTAACTGTAAATGCAATAATACTTTGACTTATATCTACTTGTGAACCAGTTGCTAATAAATTATTACCTACCAACTCATATTCCCATTTTGCATCTCTATCTTTTCTATAGGCTAATTTTGCATTCCAGATATTAAATGAACTCTGCTTGCTTCCATCTCGTTTTACTTCGTTAAAAGTAAAATCTGAAGTAAGGGTTACTGAGTTCCAAATATATGCATCAAAATCTATCGATGGTGAGTACGTAACCGTCTTAACATCTGAGGACCTTACATTGCTACTTTGATCTACATAATTTATTCTATAACGCAAAGTAACATTTGGTGCTTTGGTGAAATTTGAACCAATACTTGCATTCATCCCTCTTACTAAACTTTCATTTACATTCTCTTTCGAGTTAATAAATTGATAACTTTTATTATAAGAGAAGTTCCCACCCAATCTTGTTCTAATTTTCTTGATGGTTTTACCTAGACCAATAAATGAAGTAAGACTCTCATTATCTAAAGGTGAATTTATAGTTGTACTACTAGACACTACAGAACGCTCTCCAAAAATTGTATTTCTATTTACCTGATCTGAAGTTTTCTTATAATTTATTCTCGCAAAAACATTACTTGCATTAAATAAATTAAAACTTGAATACCTTAACGTTAAATTATGAAAACTAGCATTTAAAAGTCCAGGATTTCCTGAGAAGTAAGCATCATAACTATTCATTACAATACCCCTTGCAATTTGATTAACGTCTGTAAAATTAACTTCTTGTTTGTAGCTAAAATTTAAACTCTCACTTCTTTTAAACTGCGCTACTACTTCAAATTCTGGTAAAAATTTAGCAAAGGTATCTTTAAAGGTCTCTGTACCAAATTGCGTATTATTAGAATTATAAGCATGCACTGTAAAACCAGGTGTAAATGTAAAAATACCAGATTTTAAACGATATCTTACCCCCGCGTATACATCTGAAAAACTATAATCAGTATCGTTTGATGTTTGAGGATTATTGATATCATCAATAGTTGGAATTAGATTAAACTCTGCACCATTGTCTAAAATCTGAAAAAAACGAGAATTAAAATTCTGTTTACTTATTATCGTTCCTGTAACAAAATTCAAATTACTTTGATCGTTTAAAATATAGTAATAATCTAATTTTGCGTCTAACTGATTTGATTTTACACGTCTATCTTGTTCTAAGGTATAAAATTGATTGCTTCTATCTAAACCTAGAGTTTCGGCTGCATCATCAAACCCATCTTCAAACTCTTCTAAAGGATCTTTATCTTCTGGGTTATTATTATCTGGATCATTTTCTAAAGAAGCCACATAAAAAGGGTCTTCATCCTGTAAAACATGTTTTACTTCTAATGCAAAAATACTTTTTTCACCTGCCGTATAGAAATAACTAAAATCTTGATTAATTGTAAAAGGTGTTGCACTTTCAGTCTCTGTAATATTACTTAAAACACGAGAAACTACATCTTTTCTAACAGATTCATTAGAAAAACGACCAGACACATTGTAGGTCAATTGATTATTATAGTCTTTCTTATAGGTTGTACTTAAACGAAATAAACCCGTATTGCTTGTTTGATCTGTTTTATTGTCTACAAAATCGTTTGGTGTAGTTGGGTCTACATAATCAATATCACTAATATTTCTTTGTCCGTTACTATTACTAGACCAAATTAAAAAACCACTTAAATCTAATTTTTTATTCGGTGAATAACTAATATTTAAAGCAGACAACTTCGTTTCAATTCTGTTTGCATTGTTTGCACCTGCACTTAAAAAACCAATGCCTGCATCCCCTATATTAATATTTGTACCATTAGAAGGACTTTGGCTTCTAAAACCTCCTCCAAAACTTCTTAAATCTCTTCTACTCAATACAACATCTCCAAGATTATTTACATCTCCAATAACATTTATGGTGTATTTTGGTGTATAATAAAATAATTTTGGCTGAAAAAGGTACAAGCTTGTATCTGCAGAATTTCCTGCACCGGCTATTATATCTCCAAACCAAAAATTCTTTTTACCTTCTTTTAATTTGATATTTATAGCAACTCTATCTTGGTTATTTTGTACACCACTTAGCTGACTTACATTCGAGTAATTTCTTAAAACCTGAATTTTATCTACGGCATTAGAAGGAATGTTTTCTGTTGCTAATTTAGTGTCTCCACTAAAAAATTCTTTTCCATCAATCATTATTTTTTCAACAGCTTTACCTTCTACCTCAATTTGACCATCATCATTTATTTCTACTCCAGGTAATTTTGCTAAAACATCTTTTAGTTTTCTTTCAGAACCATTTTTAAAAGAATCTGCATTGTAAATTATAGTATCTCCTTTGATAGTAATGGGCATCTTAGAAATAATCTCTATACCATCTAGCATACTATCTTCTAGCATGGTATAATCTTTATTCATATTCGTTGTTTTTGTTTTCAAAAACGCACTAATTTCTTTAAAGCCGATGTAACTAATTTTAATATTATAAACTGTATTTTTTTTAAGATCTAATTTAAAATTTCCTTTTGCATCTGTAAAACCATAAGAAGCAATTCTTTTAGCAACGGTGTCTAATGCGATAACATTTGCCATTTCTAGAGGAAAATCTAACGAATCTTTTACAATTCCTCTATATTCTATTTGTGAAAATGCAACTGTAGAAGCAATAAAAATGGCAATGAATACTATTTTTTTCATGTATTATTTTTTATTAAGTTTCAATAAGGTTCTTTAGTTTAGTCTTCTACCGCCGCGACCACCTCTATTTTGAAAACGGGCTTTTAATTCTTCTGTTTTTACTTTTACAATTTTGTTGTATTCATCTCTCGAAACTTCTTTTCCTTTACTAGGTTCTTCTATTTCTAAAATTTCTTTAGAACTAATTGCAACTTCTGTACAAAGCATAGTAGTTCTACCCGCATTTATCTCTAAAATTAACCCTGGTAAACCATAATATTTGTCTGGCCCCGTGCTTACCGGAATTTGTGGTGTGTACCAAGCTATGATGCTTAGCATTTTTTTAGCTGGTTTTACATCTTTTGTTTTTGTAGAATCTTTCTTTTTAGTATTTCTACTAAAAATACTTCCCCAATCGATGTTTGTATCTTCTTTTACAAGCGTTGCTTTATAGCAGGTGTATTGTCCAATTTTTTTTGTCTCCGTGCCCATTTCCCATTGCGCCTGCTCCATCTTTTCAGTAACTAAAAAACGTTTACTAAATTGCTCTACGTCTTCAATCATTACTTGATTTTTGGTGTTTTTATAAATAGAACCTTGACCATTACTCCTACCCCAGCTTGGCCCAGATGCACCCGGTGCTTCTAACTTTACTTCTTCCTTAAAAGAAGATGCTGTTTTATTAAAAGTTAAGGTGTACGTTTTTTCTAAAAAACTTTTCATACGCTGCATTCTTTGCTTTTTCTGCTGCTCCGTCATTTTTCCAAATCTACTCATATCCATAGTAGTTTTAGACATATACGTAGCTTTGCCTTGAAAGCTTTTCTGTGCAAAAGTAATTGATGTAACAAATGCTAAAAGGAATACAAATAGTGATTTCATAATTGTTCTTTAGTTTTTTTCAAAAATAATATTAATACTTATCTTTTAGACTTAAAAAAAATGAAAGGTTTAATTTATTATGAAAATAAATAAACAAAACTAACTTTTAAAGAATACAAGTATTAAAGAAGATATTGTATTAAAATTGATTTGCTAATTACTTTTCAAATTATAAATTTTGTTTACCTTTAGCATCCCTTCATTAATCTTATACAATTAATATATGCACGTTGCAATTGCAGGAAATATTGGCGCTGGTAAAACCACGTTAACCAAACTTTTAGCCAAACATTACAAATGGAAACCTCATTATGAGTCTGTAGATGAAAATCCTTATTTAGATGATTTTTATACAGAGATGGAGCGTTGGTCTTTTAATTTACAAGTATATTTTTTAAATAGTCGTTTTCGACAGATTTTAGAATTAAGAGAATCTGGGAAAAACATTATTCAGGATAGGACTATTTATGAAGATGCGCGAATTTTTGCACCTAACTTGCACGCAATGGGCTTAATGACAAATAGAGATTATAACAATTATAGTTCTTTATTTGAATTGATGGAAAATTTAGTAAAACCACCAGATTTATTAATTTACTTACGCGCAGATATCTCTACGTTAGTAGGGCAAATTCATAAACGTGGTAGAGAATACGAAAACTCTATTTCTATTGATTATTTAAGTAGATTAAACGAACGTTATGAAGCATGGATTTCTACTTATAAAAAAGGAAAACTCTTAGTAATTGACGTAGATAATTTAGATTTTGTAACCAATCAAGAAGATTTAGGTTATGTTATAGATAGAATAGATTCTCAGATAAATGGGTTATTTTAATTGAAATTCATCTATAAGAACAAATAAAAAATTAAACTTAAAAAATATTCATAAAAAACCTTCAAGATTTTGCTTCTTGAAGGTTTTTATTTTTTAGTTCTAGGTAAGCTTTGCTATAAATTTAAAGCCTGCTCTAAATCTGCTAGTATATCTTCTTCGTCTTCTAAACCAACACTCAAACGAATTAATGCATCTGTAATTCCTATTTTTAAACGTTCTTTTTCTGGTATGGAAGCGTGTGACATTGTTACTGGATGATTCACTAAACTTTCTACACCACCTAAAGATTCTGCCAATGTAAACACATTTGTATTTTTTAAGAATTTAAAAGTTGCTTCTTTACTATCATCTTTTAAACGAAATGAAACCATACCTCCAAAATCTTTCATTTGCTTTTTAGCAATTGTATAGCTAGGATGCTCTTCTAAACCAGGATAATAAACAGCACCAACTTTAGGGTGCTTTTTTAAGAAATTAGCAACCGCACGTCCGTTTTCGCAATGACGTTGCATTCGAATATGTAATGTTTTTATACCTCTTAAAGCTAAAAAAGAATCCATTGGGCTCGCAATTGCCCCTGCAGCAAACTGAATAAAATGGACTTCTTTGGCTAAGTTTGCATCTTTTACAATTAATGCACCCATTATTAAATCTGAATGACCGCCTAAATATTTTGTTGCAGAATGCATTACAATATCTGCACCTAAATCTAAAGGTCTTTGCAAATAAGGTGTTGCAAATGTATTATCTACTGCAATTAAAACAGTATCATTTACCTCTTTTACGGCAGAACAAATTGCTTCAATATCTGCAATTTTCATTAACGGGTTCGTAGGTGTTTCTATCCAAACTAATTTCGTTTTTCCTGTAATTGCATGTGTTACATTCGCAACATCATCCATATCTACGTATGTAAATTCTAATCCGTATTTTTCAAATAATCTTGTAAACATTCTATACGTCCCGCCATACAAATCATCTCCAGCAATTACCTCGTCTCCTGGCTTTAGTGTTCTTAAAACACAATCTATAGCAGCCATGCCAGATGAAAATGCAAAACCATGTGTTCCATTTTCTATTGCTGCAAAACTATTTTCTAGTGCAGTTCTTGTTGGGTTTCCTCCTCTTGAATACTCATATTCTTGCGGTTCTCCCGGACTTGAATGCGCATAGGTTGAAGTCATAAAAACAGGCGGCATTATAGCACCTGTTGCAGGTTCTGGCTTTTGACCTCCGTGAATGGTTTTGGTATTAAATTTCATTTATTAGACTGTTTTTCATGCTTTAGAAACGCTGTAAATAGCACCTCTTACTCGATTTAAAATAACCCAAATTGGTAAGTAAAGTTCTCTTAAATTACAGTAAAATCTTTTATTTTGAGGAACTAATAAAAATAGAAAACTATAAATAGCTTCTATAAAAATTTCTTTATAGACCTTATTATTCCGTAGTGAATACCTTCATGATAATTATTAAATAATAAAGCAGTTTCTATACTATCTATGTTTAAACCAGTACTTGTTGGATATGCAATATAATTTTCAAAAATACCTGCTTCAAAATCTTCTTCCAATGTATTTGGCAGGCCCAAAAACAAGTCTTTTACCTCATCAAACTCCTCTTCTGTAAAATCTTTTTCTGGCACTGTTCCTTTCTTATATCCTTCTATTAATTCATCCGGACACAAACAATTTAAGCCTGATAATTTATAATGTAATAATTGTTGTGTAACCACTAAATGAGCTACATTCCATGCAATACTATTTTTAAACCCAGCAGGGACTGCATGAATTTGATCTAAAGTTAAACCTTCTAGTTCTTTTATTACTAAATCTCTAGATATTCTTAAAACCTCGAATTGTATCTTCATTTTTATGTTTATTTTTGGTGAAACAAATATAATTGATTCAAATGAAAAAAGGCTATTTTTTACAAACTTGTGATACTTGTAAACGCATTTTAAAGGAAGTAAATACGGATGATTTTGAACTACAAGAGATAAAATCGAATCCTATAAATGCAACTCAATTAGCAGAAATGTATGCGCTTTCCGGTAGTTATGAAAACCTCTTTAACAAACGTGCACGACTCTACAAGTCTTTAGATCTAAAAAATAAAACTATTTCTGAAACGAATTACAAACAATATCTATTAGATGAGTATACTTTTTTGAAACGTCCTGTTTTTATTGTTGAGAATGAAATTTTTATAGGAAATAGTAAGCGCGTTGTGGAAGAATTGAGGCTTAAACTTAGGTGATTTTTGCTATGAAATTTCGAGTAAATATTCTTTCTGTCTCTTATACACATCTCCGAGCCCACGAGACCTCTCTACATCTCGT
>CAJXTJ010000089.1 GCA_913061165.1 uncultured Polaribacter sp. | reverse complement strand
TCGGCAGCGTCAGATGTGTATAAGAGACAGGATTGCGATAATACTAACACCTTAGTATATTTAGTGCGAAAAAAAACCGAGATTTATCTCGGTTTTTTATTTTTAGAATAAAACGATATTACCCACGTTTTGCCAATTCTATAATTTCTAAATTTTTAATTTCACCGTTTTCTAATTGAAATCGTAGCATGGTTCTTATCTTGTGAAATCCATGGTTTCCTGCGGCACCTGGGTTTAAGTGTAGTAGATTTAGTTTTTTATCATAGTGTACCTTTAAAATATGAGAATGACCAGAAATGAAAATTTTAGGTGGATTTGCATGAATTTCTTCTCTAATTCTTCTGTAATAATTATTTGGATAACCACCAATATGTGTCATCCAAACACTTGTTTTTTCTACTTCAAACTTTAAATCCAAAGGAAATTCTGCCCTCGCATCTTGATCATCAATATTACCAAAAACGGCTCGTAAAGGTTTTAGTTTCTTTATCGTATCCGTTACATTTAAGTCTCCAATATCTCCTACATGCCAAACTTCATCTGCTTGTTTTACAAACTTTAAAATTTGTGCATCTATAAAACTATGCGTGTCCGATAATAATAATATGTTTTTCATTAAAAGCAATAAGAAAAGTTTAATGTCTCTTCGAGTATCAAAAATACTAATAACAAAATAAATTCCGTAATTTTACACCCCACAAAAAATAACTTTATTGAGATATTTCATAGAACTTTCTTATAACGGAAAAAAATACCACGGTTGGCAGATTCAACCAGATGTAATATCTATTCAAGAAAAATTAAACTTAGCGGTCAGTACAATTCTACAAGAGAATATTGAAGTTGTGGGTGCAGGAAGAACAGATACAGGTGTTCATGCATCTCAAATGTTTGCACATTTTGATTCAGATATAGAAATAGAGGCAGAAGTTGTGCACAAGCTAAATTCAATTTTACCGAACGATATTACCGTGTATAAAGTATTTTTGGTAGCAGACGATTATCATGCCAGATTTCATGCAGAAAGTAGAAGTTATGAATATCGTATTTGGTTGGGTAGAAATCCGTTTTTATTAGATTTTTCTTGGCAAATTCATTCTCAAAAGCTAGACCTTTCTAAAATGAATAAAGCTGCACAACTGCTTTTAGAATATGAAGATTTTCAGACTTTTTCTAAGGTAAAAACAGATGTTTATACTTTTAATTGTGATGTCACACAGGCGTTTTGGAAACAAGAAGGAAATTTACTAACCTTTCATATTTCTGCAAACAGGTTTTTAAGAAATATGGTAAGAGCCATTGTAGGTACGCTGGTAGATGTTGGTCTGGATAAAATTTCAATAAACGAATTTAGAGATATTATAGAAAGTAAAAGTAGAGGCAATGCAGGATTATCTGTCCCGGCAAAAGGATTATTTTTAACGCATATAAAATATTAGATTTTGGCAAATAAGACCGGAAATGCTTTTGATATGGAAATCTTTTTAAGACTCATGAGTTTTGCTAAGAAATATAGACGCAATTTTATAATAGCGTCCATTTCCACCATCCTATTGTCTGGGGTGGCTTTGTTAACGCCTATTATTCTTAAAGATACTGTAGATGTATATATTGCAAATAAAGATACTGAAGGGTTAATACATAGTATTTTATTAATGTTTGGAGTTTTAATGATTGAGGTGGTCTTAAGATTTACTTTTATTTACTATGCCAATTGGGTTGGACAGCATATTATTAGAGATATAAGAGCTAAAATATTTAGACACATTCTGCAGTTTAGAATGTCTTATTTTGATAAGAATTCTGTAGGTAAATTAGTAACCAGGGTGGTTTCAGATATTGAAACAATTGCAGCTTTTTTTAGTAGTGGTGTATTTACTATTGTAAGTGATGTTTTACAAATGTTTGCGGTTATTATTGTCATGTTTTTTATCAATTGGAAGTTGGCGTTTATAGCCATTGCTGTTTTGCCAATTTTATTGTACGCTACAAAGGTTTTTCAAAAAGCAATAAAAGCAACGTTTCAGGAAGTTAGAAATCAGGTTGCAAATTTAAACGGCTTTGTGCAAGAAAGAGTTACCGGAATGAAAATTGTACAACTCTTTAACAGAGAAAAAATTGAATATGATAATTTTAAAGATATTAATAACAAGCATAAAGAGGCGTTTGTAAAAACTATCTGGTATTTTTCTATCTTTTTTCCTATTGCAGAAATTTTATCTTCTATTGGTATTGGTTTAGTGGTTTGGTTTGGAAGTAAGCAAGTAATTACAGGCGAAGTGCCGGGCCCGGGAACTGTAATGGCTTTTGTTCAAATGGCACAAATGTTATTTAGACCATTAAGACAGATTGCAGATAAATTCAATCAGTTACAAATGGGTATTGTTTCTGGAGAACGTGTTTTTAAAATTATTGATACGGATAGTGCGATCTCTAAAAACGGAACTTTAGAAGCAAAAAATTTAAAAGGAGAAATCAATTTTAAAGAAGTTCGTTTTAGCTATATTGAAGGAGAAGAAGTTTTAAAAGGAATAAATCTAAATGTTAAAAGCGGACAAACAGTAGCTATTGTGGGTGCAACGGGTGCAGGAAAATCGACAATTATTAACCTGTTAAATCGTTTTTATGAGATAGATAGTGGTACTATTTGTATTGATGAAATAGCTATTGATACCTATAAGTTAGAAAGTTTAAGAACGCAGGTTGCCGTTGTTTTACAAGATGTTTTCTTGTTTTCAGATTCAATCTTAAATAATATTACTTTAAAAGATTCTAGTGTATCTAAGGATGCAGTAGTGGAGGCAGCAAAACAAATTGGAATCCACGATTTTATTATGACACTTCCGGGAGGGTATGATTATAATGTAAAAGAAAGAGGTGTAATGCTTTCTTCGGGTCAAAGACAATTAATTGCCTTTTTAAGAGCGTATGTTAGCAAGCCAAGTATTTTGATTTTAGATGAAGCTACGTCTTCTGTAGACGCATACTCAGAAAAGATGATACAACATGCTACAGATACCATTACAAAAGGCAGAACTTCTATTGTAATTGCCCACAGATTGGCAACCATTAAGCAAGCAGATAAAATTATTGTAATGGATAAGGGCTTAATTGTAGAAGAAGGAACACATACTGAATTACTAATTAAAGAAGGCGGCTATTACAAGAACCTCTATGACAAACAGTTTAGTTTAGACGTGGCTTCTTAATGAGCTATGTATTTCTTACATTAAGTCTTTTCGCAGTTTCTCGTTTAGTTCTTTAAAATCTGCATACAATTCAAAACCACCATCTTTAATATAAGAAATTTCGCCAGTTTCTTCAGAAACTAACAAACAAACTGCATCTGTTTTTTCAGAAACACCTATTGCTGCTCTGTGTCTTAGACCAAACCTTGATGGAATTTTTATACTGTCAGAAATTGGTAAAACAACTCTGGTTGCCACAATATAATTGTCTCTAATAATTAAAGCACCGTCATGTAGCGGACTATTTTTATAAAAAACACTTTCTAATAATGCCTCATTTAAAAGTGCATTCATTTTATCTCCAGTACTTATTAAAAAATCTAAACTATTTGTTCTTTCAATAACAATTAAAACACCCGTCTTCGTTTTGGCCATTTTTTTACATGCTCCTAAAATAGTTTCAGTATCTATGTCTGAACCTATTTCTGTCTGTAAAAATTTCAACTGTTTTAGAAAACTCCTCTTATTAGTAAAGTTTGTAGTACCAATCATTAATAAGAATTTTCTTATTTCTTGCTGAAAAACAATAATAAGTGCAATAACACCACCAGATAATAAATAGCCTAAAATACCACTTAGCATTTCCATTTTCAATGCTTGTGTAATTTGCCATATTACAAAAATAAACGCAATACCTATCACAATGTTAATAGCAACCGTACCTTTTAAAAGTTTATAAATATAAAAGAGTAGCGTTGCCACTAATAAAATATCTAAAATATCTAATAAAGAAAATTCAATAAAATCGAACATAGAAAATAGATGGATTTTGGGCTAAATTACTAATAAATAATTTGAAGCACAATATCAATTATTTATTAAGACTTTATTATTAAGAACTTAGAGAGAATAAAAAAAAATTATTGAACTTTATGTACAATTTTAACAGCTTCTACCGCTTCTTTTACATCATGCACTCTTAATATATTAGCGCCATTTAGTAAGGCAATGGTATTTGCAGAAGTAGTTGCATTTAAGGCCTCTTGTGTAGAAATGTCTAATGTTTTATACAACATAGATTTTCTTGAAACTCCTGTTAAAATGGGTGCATCTAAACTTTTAAAAAGGGCTAAGTTTTTTAAAAGTTCAAAATTATGATCGATTGTTTTTCCAAATCCGAAACCAACATCTATAACAACATCATTTAGTTTTAGTTGGCGCAATTTATATATTTGGGCTGCAAAAAAAGAAATAATTTCTTTGGTTACATTCTCGTAAACCGGATTTTGCTGCATGTTTTGCGGAGTGCCTAACATGTGCATTAGTATATAAGGAACCTGCAATTTTGAAACGGTAGCAAACATATTTTCATCCATTTTTCCGCCAGAAATATCATTAATAAGTGCTGCACCGGCGTTTATGGTTTCTTTGGCTACTTTGCTTCTAAAAGTATCTACAGAGATTATAATTTCTGGAAAATATTGTAATAATAAACTAATTACCGGAAGACTTCTTTTAAGTTCTTCTTCCTCAGAAATATGTTGTGCCCCAGGTCTAGAAGAATAGGCACCAACATCTATAAAAGTTGCGCCATCTAAGAGCATTTTTTCAACCTGATTTAAAATTTCAGATTCGTTTTTATAGGCACCGCCGTCATAGAAAGAATCTGGGGTAATATTCAAAATACCCATCACTTTTGGTGATGAAAGATCAACTAAGTTTCCTTTACAATTTATGGTCATTTTAACGGACTACTTTATTTATTATAGGTGCAATTTTAGGCGCTTTGTATGCATCCATTTTTTGCATTAATTCTTTTACCGAATTGGCTACTAATAGTAGATTTCTACCTGCGGGTTTTAAATATCCTTCTTCCACCATTTTATCTAATTGCAATAAAACGGCATCAAAAAAACCATTTACATTTAAAAGGCCTATGGGCTTTTGCTCAATTTGCAGTTGGCCTAAAGTTAAAGCTTCAAAGAGTTCATCTAAGGTGCCAAAACCTCCAGGAAGTGTAATGTAACCATCTACCAATTTACTCATGATTACTTTACGCTCGCTCATTTTTTTACATACAATCATTTCTTCTACACCAGCATGCACCACTTCTTCTTTTTCTAATAATTTTGGAATAACACCAATTACCTCTCCGTTTTGCGCAAGAATGGTGTCTGCAAGCATCCCCATCATCCCTATTTTACCACCGCCATAAACCAAACCAATCTTATTTTCAACAAAATAATTTCCTAATGTTACTGCAGCTTCTTTATAGATAGGGCTAAAACCTAAACTAGATCCACAAAAAACAACGATTTTCTTCAATGTATTGCGTTTTAAAATTCTTTTGTAAAAATAAATGAAAAGCATATAGGATTTAGTATTTTTGAGGAAATACTTTTTAACAAGAGAAAATGCAAGATACTTCAAAACAATATGATGCGGTTATGAACGAATGTAGAAGTTTGTACATTAAAAAAATGTCTGATTACGGTTCTGCGTGGCGCATTTTACGTTTACCGTCACTAACCGATCAAATATTTATAAAAGCGCAAAGAATTAGACAATTGCAAGAAAATGTGGTAAGAAAAGTAGATGAAGGTGAGAAATCTGAATTTATTGGAATTATCAACTACGCTATTATGGCACTAATTCAGTTAGAAAGCGGTGTTGTAGAAACGCCTGATTTGAATACAGAGGAAGCAACTATTTTGTACGACAAGCATCGTAAAATTACGAAAGAATTAATGTTAAACAAAAATCATGATTATGGTGAGGTTTGGAGAGAAATGCGTGTTTCTAGTTTGACAGATTTAATTCTTCAAAAATTATTAAGAGTAAAGTCTATTGAAGATAACAAAGGAAAAACAATTGTTTCTGAAGGGATTGATGCAAATTACCAAGACATGATTAATTATGCTGCTTTTGCAATGATACATTTAGACGCGTAGGCTGTAAATTATCTAACTAATTTTAAATAAAGTAAATTTTTGTATAAAATGATATTAAAATTAATCACTCAAATTTCAAGAATATTAGTTGGAGCCTTATTTATTTTTTCAGGCTTTGTTAAGCTAGTAGATCCGATAGGTTCTGAATATAAGTTTCAAGAATATTTTTCTGAGAGTGTTTTAAATATGGAATTTTTAATTCCGTATGCATTGTTGTTTGCAATTGTTTTAATTGTTGCAGAAATACTTTTGGGAGTCATGATTTTAATTGGTTATAAATCGAAATTTACAGTTTGGAGTTTGCTAATTATTACTACCATATTTTTATTTTTAACTTGGTATTCTGCCTATTATAATAAAGTAACAGATTGTGGGTGTTTTGGCGATGCTATTAAATTAACGCCTTGGGAAACCTTCTATAAGAATGTTATTTTAATTGGCTTGATTCTTATTTTACTAGTAAAAGTAACATTTATAAAGCCTCTTTTTAAAGGTAAAATCACCAAGGTAATTACCTTTTTATCTTTGGCTTCTTTCTTATTTATTGTGCAACATGTTTTAACACATTTGCCACTAATTGATTTTAGAGCCTATGCAATTGGTAAGAATTTGCAAGAAGGAATGGTGTATCCGGCAGATGGTTCTATACCGCCAGTACATGATTTTATGCTAGAAGGTGTGCAACAAGATTTAGCACCTATACTTTTAGAAAAAGAAAAAGTAATGCTAGTTATTATGTATAACTTAGACAAATCTGATACAAACGGATTTCCTGCAATGAAAGAAGTATCAGAAAAGGCAATAGCAAAAGGGTATACGGTTTATGGAGTTTCGGCTTCTTTTTCAGATGATTTATTAGTAGCCCAAGAAAAGTACAACTTGCCTTTTGATTTCCTTTTTTGTGACGAAACTACATTAAAGACAATGATTAGAGCAAACCCGGGAATCATTATTTTAGATAAAGGAACCGTTACACAAAAGAAGAATTGGGTAGATGTTGAAGGTTTAGAATTATAGATTTCTAAATTGGTTTGTATTATTTTTTCTTCCGATACTGTTTTATATTAGTAAGCTTTAGCCCTTTCTCTTTTTTGAAAAACAAGTGTTTCGGACTTCCAATAATTTGAGCAGTATAAATACCTGTATGTCCAGAAAATAAATAGGAAGTAGTACAAGCAAGTGCTATAAAAACACCAGATTCTATTCCGAATAATTCAATTCCCATTATTGTACAAGCAATAGGTGTGTTTGTGGCTCCAGCAAAAACGGCTACAAAGCCCATTCCTGCCAACAATGGCATTGGTAAAGGTATAAACCAGATGAGCACATTTCCTAAAGTAGCACCAATAAAAAACAAAGGAGTTACTTCTCCTCCTTTAAAACCAGCACCTAGCGTAAAAGAAGTCAGTAGTATTTTTAGTAAGAAATCATAAGAATTCATGTCGATATTAAAAGCATCTATAATAGTAGGTACCCCAAGACCTATGTATTTTGTGGTTCCCATAAAATAAACGGTAGCCGCAATAACAACACCACCAATTACAGGTCGTAGGGGTGGGTATTGAATGTGTTTTTTGAATAAATTACTCCAGAAATGGGTAGATTTTGAAAACAGCATACTTACCAATCCAAAAATAATACCCGCCAATAAAGACCATAAAACAGTAGCTGGTGTGAGGTCTGCAAAAGTAGAAATAGTATAATGTGTATGATGAGAAATTTGCCAAATATCACAAAAATAGTTTGCAAAAATAGCTGCTAGAAAGCTAGGTATTATCGCATCAAACTTTATTCTGCCAATAACCATTACTTCCAATGCAAAAATAGCACCTGCTAAAGGAGTTCCAAAAACAGATGAAAAACCTGCACTAATTCCTGCAATTAATATAATTTTTCGATCTAGGTTAGAGCGTTTAAAAATTTTTGTAAACTGATCTGCTATAGCACCACCAATTTGCACAGCAGTACCTTCACGCCCTGCAGAACCGCCAAACAAATGTGTGAGAATGGTTCCAATAAATACTAACGGCACCATTTTAAAAGGAATTACTTTTTTTGGAGTATGATATTCATCAATCAATAAGTTATTTCCTTTCACAACACTTTCACCAAAATAATGATAGGACAAACCAATGATAAGACCGGCAATGGGCAGCAATGCAATGATCCACACATTTGCTTCTCTATAGTTGGTAGCCCATTCTAGAGACCATAAAAATACAGCAGATGCACTGCCTGCAAATACGCCTATAAGCAAACATATAAAAGTCCATTTTAAAAGGAAAAGCAATGAAAAGCTTTGCTCAAATGAACGAAATATTTTTTTAATTTTATACATATGTTTCAAATCCTCTTGCAGAAAGTGTTTTTTTCGTGAGCGCTTTTGGAAAATAGTTCAG
>CAJXTJ010000088.1 GCA_913061165.1 uncultured Polaribacter sp. | reverse complement strand
CGAGATGTAGAGAGGTCTCGTGGGCTCGGAGATGTGTATAAGAGACAGATTGAATCCTTAACGGGTTATACCATAGTTGCTGCAATCTTCTTATAAGTTCCGTTTTCTAACAATACTCGAATTGCAGAAAAAGCAGTAATTGTCTCGTCTATATCTTCTTGAGTATGGGTAGTTGTTGGTATTAATCTTAAAATAATTAATCCTTTAGGAATTACAGGATACACTACAATAGAGCAGAAAACACCGTGGTTTTCTCTTAAATCATTTACCATTGCCATTGCTTCAGGAATGTCTCCTTTTAAGAACACGGGTGTAATACAGGTTTGTGTAGTTCCTAAGTCGAAACCAGCAGAACGCAAACCAGATTGTAATGCGTTTGTATTTTCCCAAAGTTTTTCTTTTAATTCTGGCATTGTACGCAACATATCTAAACGTTTTAATGCACCCTTAACCATTGCCATTGGTAAAGATTTTGCAAACGTTTGAGAACGCATATTGTATTGTAAGTATTGAATTACGTCTTTATTACCTGCTAGAAATGCACCAATACCTGCCATAGATTTGGCAAAGGTTGCAAAGTAGACATCAATATCATCTTGAACTCCTTGTTCAAAACCGGTTCCTTTTCCATCTTTTCCTAAAGTTCCAAAACCATGTGCATCATCAACTAACAATCTAAAGTTATATTCTTTTTTAAAAGCTACAATTTCTTTTAAACGACCTTGCTCACCTCGCATTCCAAAAACCCCTTCAGAAATCACTAAAATTCCTCCACCAGTTTTTTCTGCCATTCGGGTTGCACGTTTAATGTTTTTTTCAAAACTTTCCATATCGTTATGACGATATACAAAACGCTTTCCTGAATGTAAACGAACTCCGTCTATAATACACGCATGCGTATCCATATCATACACAATAATATCGTTTTTAGTAACCAAAGCGTCTATTGCAGACATGATTCCTTGATAACCGAAATTTAATAAATAGGCATTTTCTTTATCTACGAACTCGGCACATTCACGTTCTAACTGTTCGTGAAAAGGCGTGTGTCCAGACATCATTCTGGCACCCATTGGATATGCCATACCATGTTCTAAAGCAGCTTCTCCGTCCACTTTTAAAACTTCTGGATGATTTGCTAATCCCAAATAATCATTAATACTCCAAGTAACTACTTTTTTTCCATTGAAATACATTCTATTAGAAATCGGGCCCTCTAATTTAGGAAACACATAGTATCCCTCTGCCATATCTGCCCATTTACCCAGGGGTCCTTTATCTTTTACTATTCTATCAAATAAATCTGTCGTCATTTTCTCTTCTTTTTTTCAGTATGTAAAGTTAGCTAATTTTAATATTTTATACAATTTACTTGTGGTTTGAAAGTTTTTTTAATCTAAAAACCCTTGTTGGCGCATCCAAGAATCACTATAAATTTTATTCATATATCTAGAACCGTGATCTGGAAAAATCAATACAACAAAACTATCTTCGTCGAACATACTTAAAGCATTATATTGCCTTGTAGCCTGAATAACAGCGCCACTTGTATACCCTAAAAACATACCTTCTTTTTGTATGATTTCTCTAGCTGCAAAGGCAGCATCTTTGTCTGTTACTTTCTCGTAAACATCTATCACATCAAAGTCTGTAGCCGTAGGAATTAATGTTTTTCCTAAGCCTTCAATTTTATATGGCTTTATCTCATTAGTATCAAATTCTCCTGTTTCATGGAACTTTTTAAGCACCGAACCAAAAGCATCTACACCTAATACTTTTATATTAGGGTTTTGTTCTTTTAAGTACTTGCCCGTTCCAGAAATTGTACCTCCAGTTCCACTTGCTACTACCAGGTGTGTAATTTTACCAGCTGTTTGATTCCATATTTCTGGACCTGTAGTTCTATAATGAGCTTCAATATTTAATTCATTAAAATACTGATTAATATATACAGAGTTTTTTGTTTTCCTATGAATTGTTTTTGCCACTTCATAATAAGACCTTGGATCGTCTGCAGGAACATTTGCTGGACAGATATGCACTTCTGCTCCCATTGTTTTTAATAAGTCTATTTTATCTTGAGAAGATTTATCACTTACTGCTAAAATACATTTATAACCTTTTACAATACTAATCATTGCCAAACTATATCCTGTGTTTCCAGAAGTAGTTTCAACAATTGTTGCTCCTTTTTTAAGAATTCCTTTCTTTTCTGCATCGTTAAGAATATGCAATGCAATTCTATCTTTTGAAGAAAGACCCGGATTAAAAGCTTCTACTTTTGCAAAAAAAGAACCTTTTAAATCCTTTGTGATGTTCTGAAGTTTGATTAACGGGGTTTCCCCTATTAATTCTAGAATACTTTTATTAATTCCGTTGTTTTTAGTCATACTAATCGAATACATAAACGTTAATAATAAATAACGCTTGATAATCTTTTTATAAAATTTAAAAATACATTCTAGTATTCAATTATAAAATTAAATTTAAAGCTTAATTAAATCTGGTTCTAATTTATTTTCCAAAGCTAAAAAGAAAGTGTAGTCTTTTGCAGTTTCTTTTAAGGCATCAAAACGTCCTGAAGCACCACCATGACCAGCTTCCATATTAGTTCTAAGTAATAATAAATTATCATCTGTTTTTAACTCACGTAGTTTCGCAACCCATTTTGCAGGTTCCCAGTATTGTACTTGAGAATCATGAAAACCAGTAGTTACTAATATATTTGGATATGCTTTTGATTTTACTTGATCATAGGGTGAATATGATTTTATATAATTATAGTATTCTTTGTCATTCGGATTTCCCCATTCGTCGTATTCTCCTGTGGTTAGCGGTATTGAATCATCCATCATTGTAGATATAACATCTACAAAAGGCACCGCTGCTATAATTCCGTTATACAATTCAGGATTCATATTTACAATTGCCCCCATAAGTAACCCTCCTGCAGAGCCGCCCATTGCATACAAATGCTTTTCAGAAGTGTAATTGTTTTCTATTAAATATTTAGAACAATCTACAAAGTCTGTAAAGGTGTTCTTTTTATTCAACATTTTACCGTCTTCATACCAATCTCTGCCTAAGTATTCACTTCCTCGAATATGTGCTAATGCATACACAAAACCTCTGTCTAATAAACTTAAGCGTGTAGTAGAAAAACTGTCTGGAATTGTATAACCATAAGAACCATATGCATATTGCAATAAAGGTGTGTTTTTATCTAATTTAGTGTCTTTATGATATACTAAACAAATAGCTACTTTTTTACCATCTCTAGCAGTAGCCCAAACACGTTTGCTCTTGTAATTTTCTTTGCTGAATTTGCCCCCTAAAACCTCTTGTTCTTTTTTAATTTCTTTAGACTTATCTCCCATATTAAAATCAATAACAGAAGCAGGTGTTGTCATAGAATTGTAGGAATAACGTATTATATGTGTATCAAAATCTGGATTTGAATACACACCTACGGAATAGGTTTCTTCGTTAAAAGGAAGATAAAAATCAGCTGTTTTATCCCAACGTTTAATGCGAACCATATTCAAACCATTTGTACGTTCTTCTAAAACTAAATATTCTTTAAATATTGAAAAATCTTCTAGTAAAGTATCTTCTCTATGCGGAATAACATCCGTCCAATTCTCTTTTGCTGTCATAGAAACCGGAGTCTTCATTAATTTAAAATTGGTAGCATTGTCTTTATTTGTTAATAAATAAAAATCGTCTCCAAAATGAGAGACGCTATATTCTAAATCGCGCTCGCGCTTCTGTAGCATTGTAAATTTTCCTGTAGGATTGTCTGCATCTAAATATTGAGCTTCTGTAGAAACAGTACTGTATGAACCAATAATGATGTATTTGTCAGATTTTGATTTTGTAACATAGGTTCCAAAAGTTTCATCCTTTTCATGAAATACTTCAATATCTTGTGAAGCTGATGTTCCTAGAATATGTCTATAAATCTTCTCACTTCTTAATGTTGTAGGATCTTTCTTAGTATAAAAAATAGTTTTATTATCATTGGCCCAAACAGAACCACCTGTTGTATTTTCTATAACATCTTTATAAACTTCACCAGTTTCTAAATTCTTTATGCGCAAAAAGTATTGTCTTCTGCTAATTGTATCTGTTGCAAAAACAGCTAATTTATTGTCATTAGATATATTTAAACCTCCTAATTGAAAATAATCGAAATCTTTGGCCATCTCATTTACATTGAACATTATATGTTCATCTGCCTCTAAATTGCCTTTCTTTCTGCTATAGATAGGATATTGCATTCCTTTTTCAAAGCGCGTAATATAGAAATACCCATTGTCTTTATAAGGCACAGAAGAATCATCTTCTTTAATTCTACCTTTCATTTCTTCAAATAAAGTCTCCTCAAAATTCTTAGAAAACTCGGTAACTTTATCGTGATACGTATTTTCTTCCTCTAAATAATTAATTACTTTTTGCGTTTGGTCATCTTTTACATCATCAAGCTTTTGTTCATCTGTCAAACGCATCCAAAAATAGTTATCTATTCTAACATCTCCATGTTTTTCTAGTGTTATTGGCTGCTTATCTGCTGTAGGTATTTTTGCATCTATATTTTTCATGGTATCATTTTTACAAGAGGTCGCAAAAATAAGACTTAATAAGATGGTTGTTGTACATAATTTTCTCATTTTTAGTTGATTTATTTTTCCTTACAATTTACTAAATTTATAGAGACTTAAACAATTGCTCCCATAAGCCCTACAATACCTGCTAAAATATAAATAGATAGCATTATAATGGTAAAAACACCTACAAATTTATAATGAGATTTTAGCATTTCGAATGCACTTGCTAAAACTTCATCATCTTTCGAGATTACTGTTTTTTTTAACTTTACAGAAAACTGATATAAATAATACAGTGGAAAAATATAAATAGCAATCATTAGAATATAAAATATTGTCATTGCTGTGCCTAAATTAAAAGGCATACTTGTTGCTTGGGGCATACTAGCATATATAGTACTAATAAAAAAGCTACTTAAAAGAAGAAGACCTATACCTATAAAACCTAAAATAGATAAGAATTTGCACCATTTTGCAGTTTCTTTTAAAAAACCTTTTGCCCTATTAGTTAAAGTTAGTTCCTCTAACTCTGTAATTGCATTTTGCATATTTTTATATTTAGTTAATAATTAGTTTCAAAAATAGTCATTTAAAATTTTGACAAAAAAAACCACAAATGTTAAGTTTGTGGTTTAAAATATAACTTTTAAAGTTTACTTCTTAAAGTTAGAAATTGTCTTTGTAATAATTGAAATACAATCCATTAATTGCACTTCTGTCATTACTAAAGGTGGTGCAAAACGAATTATATTACCATGTGTAGGTTTTGCCAATAACCCATTATCTCTTAGTTTCATACAAATATCCCAAGCTGTAGAACTGTCTTCGATATCGTTTATTAAAATTGCATTTAACAATCCTCTACCTCTTACAGACTTTACTAAATCGTTTGTTTTACAAAATTCTGTTAGTTCATGCCTAAATATATTTCCTAATTTATCTGCATTAATTGCTAACTCTTCATCTGCAACCACTTCTAAAGCAGCCATTGCAACTGCAGCAGCAATTGGGTTTCCTCCAAATGTAGAACCGTGATTACCGGGTCCAATTACATTCATTACAACATCATTTGCTAAAACCGCAGAAACAGGATATGCACCACCACTTAAAGCCTTTCCTAAGATTAAAATATCTGGTTTTGTTTCTGGTGAACCAGAACAATTTTTCTCTGGACAAGCACAATTACCACAAGTTGCTAATAAACGACCCGTTCTTGCAATTCCTGTTTGTACTTCATCCGCAATAAACAAAACGTTGTGCGCTGCACACATTTCTTTAGCAGTAGCTAAATAACCATCAGAAGGCACAAAAACGCCTGCTTCCCCTTGTATTGGCTCCACTAAGAATGCAGCAATATTTTTGCTACTTTCTAAAGTTTCCTTTAAAGCTTGTAAATTATCATATTCAATTTTAATAAACCCGTTTGTATAAGGTCCAAAATTCTTTCTAGCAACTTCATCATTAGAAAAAGAAATAATAGTTGTTGTTCTACCGTGAAAATTATTTTCACAAACAATTATTTCTGCCTTATTTTCTTCAATACCTTTTACTTCATATGCCCATTTTCTTGCAATTTTCAAAGCAGTTTCTACTGCTTCTGCCCCAGTATTCATTGGTAATAATTTATCAAAACCAAAATACTCAGTCGCAAATTTCTCATATTGCCCAAGCATATCATTATGGAAAGCCCTTGATGTAAGACTTAATTTTTTTGCTTGATTGGTCATTGCGTCTACAATTTTAGGGTGGCAATGTCCTTGATTTACAGCAGAATAAGCTGACAAGAAATCGTAATATTTTTTTCCTTCGACATCCCAAACGTAAACGCCCTCACCTTTACTTAAAACCACTGGAAGTGGATGGTAATTGTTTGCCCCATGTTTGTTCTCTAATGCTATCGCTTCTTGCGATGTAAGTTTGTTTAAAACAGCCATTTTTAATCGTATTAAATGTTTATAATTAAATAACCATTCCTGTTCTACCTTTATCCTTTCGAAGTTCCGAAAATTCAGCGTGGGAAAGAAATCATCCCCGAAGTTTCACAAAAGTAATTAAAATAATTAACTATTTGGAAAATGCTATTATTTCTATATAAAAGCTTGTTTAGTGCGATGTTTAAAAAAATATCTTTTTAACCAACAATAGAGAGAATTTGGGAACAAACCTTTGATGTCTTTTATTTAAAAAACAACACACCTCTCCTTTTCTTTTCCTAATTTTGCAGTTCAAAAAAAATTAAAATGCCACGTAGAGAACGAAACAAATTTGTAAAGAAGAATCAAGTTTTAGAATTAAAAATTGAAGATTACGCTTTTGGAGGAAAAGGGATTGCAAGAATTCACTCAGAAGATGGAAGTTTTGTCATTTTTATACCCAATACACTGCCTGGTCAATTGGTAAAAGCGCAAATTAATAAATCTAGCAAGAATTATGCTGAGGCAAAATTAATAGATGTTTTGGTGCCTTCTAAAGATGAAGTTGAAGTTCCTTACCAAGATATTCCTGGAGCCCCTTACATTCAATTACCTATAAATTTACAGCATAAATATAAAAAAGAAAGTACTTTATCTTTATTTAAAAAAATAGGGAAAGTAGAAAATATAGAAGCTTTATTTGACGAATTTGTAAGTTCACCAAATGTATTTCATTATAGAAATAAAATGGAATATGGTTTCTCTGCAATTGGTTATGATAGAGTTACAAAAAGAGATAAAGACGAGTTTACATTAGGTTTTAAAAGACGTGGTGTTTGGTGGATGGGAGATAACTTAGATAAAGATTCTGGTTTGTTTGATAAACAAATGGAAGACAATCTAAAAAATATTAGACAGTATTGCATAGATTCTGGTTTAGATCCTTGGCACGGACCCAAAAGAGAAGGGTTTTTTAGATATTTTGTAGTAAGAAAATCTTTTAAAACAGATGAATTATTATGCAATCTGGTAACGACTTCGCCAAATTTGGATCAATTCGATTTGCAGAAATTTGCAAACTTTCTAAAAGATATTTTTGGGGAACGTTTAGCTGGTTTACTACATACTATTAATGATGAAACTGGTGATAGAACCATTGCTACTTCTGGAAGTATTGATTTAGTCTACGGAAAAGATAAAATTGTAGAGCAGTTATTAGGGTTAAATTTTGAAATCAGCATGAAAAGCTTTTTTCAAACAAACCCAAAATGTGCAGAAAAACTATACAATAAAGTTGTAGAATATGTTTTAGAAGACAAATCTAAAGTAGATAATACTGTTGTGATGGATTTGTTTTGTGGAACAGGAACCATCGGACAAATTGTTGCCTCTAAAAGTGAAAATGCAAAAATTGTTGGAGTAGATATTGTGGCCTCTGCTATTGAAGATGCTGAGAAAAATGCTAAAAGAAATAACATTGAAGGATTAAAATTCTATGCAGCAGATGTTGGTAAATTTTTAACAGCTCATCCAGAATACGAAAATAAAATTAAAACGATTATTTTAGATCCTGCGAGAGCAGGAATTGCACCAAAAACATTACAAAAAATAATCAATTTAAAAGCAGATAGAATGGTGTATGTTTCTTGCAACCCTGCAACACAAGCGAGAGATACAGAGTTGTTAAGTGCTGCTGGTTATTTCATAAAAAAGATAAGTCTGGTAGACCAATTTCCACATACTGCGCATATTGAAACTGTGGTTTTGTTTGAGAAATAAAATAAGAAATAAGAAGAAAAATAAAGTTTAGTTGCGTTATTTGTAATTCACTTTTATTTCTCTTCTTTCTTTATGCAATCGATAGTCTTTAAAAGTATTGTTAATGTCTAACTTTACAATATTAGAATGAGACTTAACATTCAATAAAAATTCATTTTTAATTGTAACTGACTTTATATTTTCTTTGTATTTAGATAAGAAACATATCACTTTTGTATGATGTTTATCTGATTTTATTTCTAAAACTTGAGGCACTAGTTTTTCACCATCAAACTCCCAACTAGTTGTTTTATGTAAGTATTTACTAAAATCTTCTTTAGAAACATGTAAGCTTTTAGATGCACCAAACTTAATAAAGTTTTCTTCATCAAAATCAATTTCTAGCATCAATACATGTCCTCTTTTTATAACATTAAAAGTAGCAGAGATCGATTCATGCAAATTATTTATGTTAGTTATATTTAGTCTGTCTCTTATACACATCTCCGAGCCCACGAGACCTCTCTACATCTC
>CAJXTJ010000087.1 GCA_913061165.1 uncultured Polaribacter sp. | reverse complement strand
CGAGATGTAGAGAGGTCTCGTGGGCTCGGAGATGTGTATAAGAGACAGCATAAACCTGTTTTTATATTGAAGAATTTAAAGGTACAAAACCTTTCTTATTAATTTTATTTTAAATAAATTTTTGTGATTTCTGAGTCAGATTTTACTTTAAATCTGCTGTCTTGTCGTCTGTTAATAATCCAGATAATAGCGTCGTTATTATTACAAAGTAACCACGTATTATTTTTTTCTAAGAGCGATAATTTCTCGTCTTTAAAATACTTACTTAGCTTCTTTTTTCCTTGCATTCCTGTTGGGTGAAAATAATCGCCATTTCTCCATTTTCTGACAATTAAAGGAAACTTTAAACTTTCTTTAGAAACGTAAATCGTGTTTTTATTTTGAATTTTTTGCGCTGTAACTTCTTCGAATGCTAAGTGAATTGGGTATGTAATTTTCGCAGTGTTTTTAGAGATGTGAAACTTCAACTCTTGCGTTTCCTTTGATGCCACTTCTCTTATAGAGAGTATTAGAAAATCTCTATCCTTTAAAATTACGTGCGTTTTAGAAAATACTTGTTTGCCAGCTTGTGCAGAAAGCAAATTGTAAACATCATTAAATTCAGTAAAATTGTACGCTCTTAGCAGCTGGTATACATAGGCTTTCGGATTTGATAATTGTTGAATTTCATCAATTCTAAATTTTATAATATCGTTCTCTTTTAAGACTACTTTTTTTGAAATAGCTGCAACTCGATCACTAATTATTTGGGTGCTCTCTTGCAAATGCGTTAAGGTCTTAGAAAACGTATCTAACAAACTAGGGTTTATCTCTTTTAAAACCGGTAGTATGTTGTGCCTAATTTTGTTTCGAACATATTTTGTAGAAGTATTGCTTTGGTCTTCGCGCCAAGAAATTTTTTCCTCTTTAGCAAAAACCTCAATTTCTTCTCTTGAAAATTTTAATAACAGACGTATTATATTTCCA
This sequence comes from uncultured Polaribacter sp., assembly GCA_913061165.1. Taxonomy (GTDB): domain Bacteria; phylum Bacteroidota; class Bacteroidia; order Flavobacteriales; family Flavobacteriaceae; genus Polaribacter. Next base: position 7,877 of record CAJXTJ010000087.1, on the reverse strand, counting down.
TTAATTTCTGGGATACCTGTAAAACCATCTAAACCACTTCCTCTAATTAAATTAATTAAAAAAGTCTCTAAATTGTCATCAGCATGGTGGGCTGTTAAAATATAATCGAAATTATTTTCTTGTCGTATTTCTTGAAACCAACTATAACGCAAGTTCCGAGCAGCAATTTGTGTAGATTCTTTATTCTCTTTCGCTATTCTCTCGGTTTCAAAAGAGGTTGTAAAACAGCGAATTTCTAGTTTTTTAGCAAGGTCTTTTACAAATACGGTGTCTAAGTCGCTTTCTGTGCCTCTTAAATTAAAATTGCAATGTGCTAAAGAAATATTAAAATTTAATCTAGACAAAAGATGTGTTAAAACAACAGAATCTATTCCGCCAGAAATGGCAATTAATAGTTTTTTTTCCTTTAAAAAAGGAAAATTTTGTTGCAGAATATTGGATAGTTTTTGAAGCATACGGTCCTCAAAAGTACGGAAATTAATGAAGTTATTTTAGACTTGTTTAGACAGCCAAACACGAATGTCTTTTCTTATGGATACCTCTGGCCTTGGCAACGGAATTGTTCTACCAAATTGCTTACTTCTATTAAACTTCGAAAAGGTAACTTTTAGTTGTTTCCATTCTGCAGGATACAAATCTAAAAATTTATTAAACATATTTTGTTCAGTTGGGGTTTCTTTCAAACTAGCCAACGTTTCTTTAAAAAGTTCTTCTTGGTTTGGTATCATACTGCAAAAGTATTTAATATTTCGGTAAAAACGATGTTTTCTGCGCTATGATATGGTTAGAAAAGTATTAAAAATGAATTCTAAAGAAAATACTGGGGATTCTTTTATTTAGAATTCTGTAAAACATATTTCATAGCCTTGGCTTTTAATAAGCACTCTTCATATTCTTTTTCTACGATAGATTTCTCTGTAATGGCTCCACCAACAGAATAAGAAATATATTTTTTTTCTTCGTTGTATAAAATGCTTCTAATAACAACATTAAAATCGAAATCATTTTCGGGTGTAAAATATCCAATAGTTCCAGAATATAGGCCACGTTTGGTTTCTTCTAACTTTTCAATAATTTTCATTGCAGAAACTTTAGGAGCACCAGTCATGCTTCCCATAGGAAAAGTACTTCTTAACGTTTCTATGGGGTGCGTAGTTGTATCAATTTCAGAAACTACAGTAGAAACCATTTGATGCACTTGTTTAAAAGAATAGACTTTACACAATTCTTCTACTTTTACAGTAGCTATTTTTGCGGTTTTAGATAAATCGTTTCTTACTAAATCTACAATCATTACATTTTCTGCCCGTTCCTTAATATCTCTAGATAAATCAGTTGCAATTTTGTCATCATCAATCGCACTAATCAATCTTTTTGCAGTTCCTTTTATAGGCTGAGAAATAATTTTTAATCCTTGTTTTTTTAGATATCTTTCTGGTGAAGCGCACAATGCATACTGGTGGTCCATTTTTAGAAAGGAAGCAAAAGGAGGTTCAGAAATGTCATTTAAATGTTTGTAAACTTCAACAGGGTTTATGCTTGCATTCTCTGCATAAAATTCCTGACAGAAGTTAGCTTCGTAAAGATCTCCTCTTTTAATATGGTCTAAAATTTTATGTACTTTTGAATAATATTCGTCTTTATGAATTCTAAGCTTAATTTTAATTTTCTTGTCTGAATCTCTGGGTGTGGTGGTTATTTTTGTTGCACAAATAGTATTAAAATCACTTTCTATTTCATCATCTACCATCTTTAAATAGTGGAATTCGATATTTTTTCCTTTGATAAAAATTAGTTTTTGAGGTTGAAAAAAATACAAATCAGCAAAATCTAAACCATCATGATTATTCGAAGATAATCGCTCTACATCATTTTTAACATCATAAGAAATATACCCAAAAATATAGTCTTTTGTGATGGTTTGATATTCCTTTAGCTTGTCAAAAGCATTGGTGTAGTCTGTTTTAATTGAAGTAAATTCTTCAATGGCTAACGCGCTATCAAAACTAGCGTATTGTTGCTGGTAATTATTAGAGTCTAACCAAAGTACAGTTTCAAATTGCTGAGACCAGGATAATAAGTTTTGTTTAAAATCTTTAATATGCTCAATAGAAAAAGTACGGGTAGTTCTTTGCATCATTATTACAAAAATACAATTCTTATTGATTAGAAGAGCGATTTAAAATGTTTTTCCAAAGGTAAATTGAATGGGAATGGCAACACCAGAATTTTGTGGAAAAATGTTTCCGTTAGAGTAATGCATAATCCTAAGTTCTGCATTGTAGGATCGTTTTTCCCCAAAGAAAATACCTAAACCCATGGTATCTTGGTATGTAGTCTTAGGCCCTGTATTTAACTTATCTAAATTTCCTGTGGTTAAAATAGTAGGCCCAATTAAAGAATAATTGGTATACATGTCAAAATCTTTTCTTCTCAATAAGTAAAAACGCATTGTTGGAAAAATTGAAAAAGCAAGTACGTTTTCTTTCGTTGCTTCTGTTTCAAAAGCGGTAATGCTAACACCCCAATCTAAAGAGAATATCTTTTCTGTTCTAAATGCTAATCTTTGGTAGGTAACAGAAAATGAATGTGCAGCTTTTACGGCACCAACCCAAAAGACAGGAATTCCAAAACTTTCAAAATTACCAACTTTTAAGCTCATTCCAAAAAAACGATTTGCGCCAAAACCTATTTTACTAGTTCCATAACTTACTTGAATCGTGTTTTTAGGAAAAAAATAATCGTTATTTTCGTATTTTTCTATTTGGGATTCTTTTAATTTATTAATGTGATACTCAAAACCAAAAGTAATTTGAGAAATAGAAGGTTGATTTTCTTTGATTGATTTAGGTAAAAATGTTCCGTTTAAATTTAGTCGCCATTTTTTATTTAATGTGTAATTTAAACCAACACCGTAAATTAAACTTGCAAAATGCGCATCTGAATAAATAATTTTATCATTTATAGAGAAACCAATTCGGGTAACATTTGCAATACCTGCTTCACCAAATACAGAAACTTTTTTATGTAATTGAATGTTTTTCTTTAGTGACAAAGACCAAGCATTTATCCAAACACTTCTTTCATAACCAATGCCGTTTACATCATCATATTTAAACCACGATGCAGGTCTTAGTGTGCCAAATTGTATCGCTAAATCAGGTAAAATTTTATAACCTAGTAACAATCTTCCAGAAAAATAATTTTTAGAAAACGTATTTGTCTCGTAACCCTCAATTAAATTATCATTAGAAAAAGGATATAAAATCGCGCCAAAATTAATACTGTAGTACGATTTGGATAAAAAATTAGAGGGTTGCGCTTTAGATTTTAAATATTCTTGACTGTAAAGGGCACTTGTAATTATAAAAAGAAAAAATATTTGAGGAATTTTTTTCATAAGTTAAAAATAAGAAACTTTCTGTAAACAAAAAGCATCCAATTTATTGGATGCTTTTTGTTTTATAAAATATTTTATGCGTTATGCGTTATGCGTTTAATGGTTTTCCATCCCAGGCAGCTTTCGCAGCCTCTTTTACAGCTTCAGAATATGTTGGATGCCCATGACAAATTCTTGCCAAGTCTTCGGCAGAAGCTCTAAACTCCATTGCAACAGCAGCTTCCATAATTAAATCAGCAACACGTGCGCCAACCATATGAACTCCTAAAATTTCATCTGTATTTTTGTCTGCTAAAACTTTTACAAAACCGTCAATATCTCCACTTGCACGAGATCTACCCAATGCTCTCATAGAAAATTTACCTGCTTTATACTCAATTTTTGCTTCTTTTAGTTCGTTTTCAGTTTTACCAACTGCCGCAGCTTCTGGCCAAGTATACACAATACCAGGAATTAAATTATAATTAATATGTGGTTTTTCACCTGCTAAAAACTCTGCAACAACAACACCTTCTTCTTCCGCTTTATGCGCTAACATTGCTCCTTTAACTACATCACCAATTGCATAAATAGAATTTATATTCGTTTGTAAATGATCATTCACGGCAACTTGTCCGCGTTCATTTACTTCAATACCAACTTTCTCTAGACCTAAACCTGCAGTGTATGCTTTTCTTCCTACGGCAACCAAACAATAATCACCAGAAAACTCAATTTCTCTATCTTTTTTATCCGTTGCTTTTACAATAACAGTATCTCCGTTTCTTTCTACAGAAGTTACTTTGTGGCTTGTTGCAAACTTCATTCCTTGTTTTTTAAATACTTTTTGCAACTCTTTAGAAACATCCGTATCCATTCCTGGAACAATCTTGTCCATATATTCTACCACAGTTACCTTTGCGCCTAAACGGCTATATACAGAACCTAATTCTAAACCAATTACACCTCCACCAATTACAATTAAGTGTTTTGGTACTTCCGGTAATTTTAAAGCTTCCGTAGAAGTCATTATTCTTTCTTTATCTAATTTAATAAAAGGTAAAGTTGATGGCTTTGAACCGGTTGCAATAATAATGTTAGTTCCTTCTATAACTTCAGAAGAACCGTCATTTTTCGCAATATTTACATGTGTTTTATCTACAAAAGAGCCCAAACCTTCAAAAACATCAATATTGTTTTTGTCCATTAAGTATTTGATTCCTCCTGTTGTAGTTTCTACAACTTTTGCTTTTCTATCTACCATTTTCCCGAAATCGAAAGCTGGTTTGTCAACTGTAATTCCGTGTTCTTCAAAATGATGAACAGCATCATAAAAATGATGGGAAGAATCTAATAAAGCTTTAGAAGGAATGCAGCCCACATTTAAACAAGTACCTCCTAATGTTGCATATTTTTCTATAATTGCTACTTTTTTGCCCAACTGAGAAGCTCTAACTGCAGCTATATATCCTCCAGGACCAGAACCAATTACAATAATATCATATTTCATAAGTACGTTTATTTTGTGTTTTTTAGAACCTTTCGGTTTAAAATTTGCTAATAATTCACAAAAATACACATATTTTCATAAAATAAAGTAAGAATTTAGTAGTTTTACATGATAAAATATTCTTAAAAAACAAAGATGAAAATTCTAAAAAAAATACTCATTTATTTATTGGTAGTTCTTGCAATTGCTCAGTTTTTTGGACCTGAAAAAAATGACGGGGACTTCGCAACAGTGGATAGTTTTCTAGCAGAAACCAACCCGCCAGAAGACGTTAAAAATATTTTAGAAACTACCTGTTTCGATTGTCATTCCGCTAAAACTACATATCCTTGGTACAACTCAATTACACCAGTTAATTATTGGTTAGATGAACATATTCGTGATGGTAAAAAGCATTTAAATTTTTCTAAATGGAACGCGTATTCTTTGAAAAAGAAAGCACATAAAATGGATGAACTGTATGAGGAAGTTGAAGAGGGAGAAATGCCTTTAAACTCCTATACTTGGACGCACTCAGAAGCTAAATTATCGCCAGCTCAAATTGCTGCTGTGGTTACTTGGGGAAAGAAAGTACAAGCAGATTATAAACAACAAATTTCAACGAAGTAATTGCAAGAAAAATCGCTTTTAATCATTGGTGCTGTTTGGGTAGAACCCAATTCTTCTGCAGCAGGAAAACGGATGTTGCAGTTAATAGCGCAATTTTTAGAAAGGGATTATAAAATAACATTTGCAAGTGCTTCACAAAAAAACGAAAAAGCAATCGATTTAATTTCTTTAGGAATTGATGCCGTTGCCATTGCGTTAAACAATGCTTCTTTTGATATATTTATAAAAGAATTACAACCAACTATTGTGCTGTTCGATCGTTTTATGATGGAAGAGCAGTTTGGTTGGCGTGTTGCCGAAAATTGTCCAAAAGCCCTCCGAATTTTAGATACAGAAGATCTGCATTGTTTGCGTAAAACTAGAGCGTTGTGTTTAAAAAAGCAGCGTAATTTTTCTATCAACGAATTACTAAAACAAGACATTACAAAAAGAGAAATTGCAGCTATTTTAAGATGTGATTTCTCTTTAATCATTTCTACTTTTGAAATGGAACTCCTGAAAAACACCTTTAAAATAGCCGACACTATTTTAATGTATTTGCCTTTTTTGTTTGATGAAATTAATGAAATTCATCAAAAAAATTGGCCATCTTTTGAAGAAAGAGTGCATTTTGTTTTTATTGGAAATTTCTTTCACAAACCCAATTTGGATGCCGTTTTAACCTTGAAAAATGAAATTTGGACACAGATTAGAGAGCAGCTTCCAAAAGCAGAAATTCGTATTTATGGCGCATACGTAAATCAGCAAATTCAAGAATTACATAATAAGAAAGAAGGCTTTATTGTGAAGGGTTTTGCAGAAGATGCAAATGAAGTTGTAGAAAATGCAAAAGTAGTGTTAGCTCCTTTAAATTTTGGTGCTGGAATTAAAGGAAAATTAACAGAAGCAATGCTTTGTGGAACGCCAAGTTTAACTACTACTATTGGAGTAGAAGGAATGGCAGGTGATTTTCCTTGGAATGGTTTTGTAGCAGATGATTTCTCTAATTTTGCATTGAAAGCAGTTGAATTGTATACAAATAAACCTATTTGGGAGCAGTCACAATTAAACGGAATAGCCATTATCAATTCCATCTATAGCAAAGAGAAAAATGCGCTATTATTTTTCAATAAAATTGAAAAAGTTCAACAAGATTTAGAAAAACATAGAACAGCTAATTTCTTAGGAAGTTTATTGCAGTATAAAACACTGCAGGCTACGAAGTATATGAGCAAGTGGATTGAGGAAAAAAATAAGTAGGCAATCTAAAGTCTCAGTTTTCAGTATTAAACTAACTGAAAACGAAGACCTAAATCTAAAAACTAAATCAACCCTGCTCTTTTTAAAAGTGCATCTGGTTTTGGTTCTTTTCCTCTAAAACGTATGTACAGTTCCATAGGTTTTTCTGTACCTCCTTTAGAGAGTACATTTTCTTTGAATTTTGTAGCTACTTCTTTGTTGAAGATGCCTTCTTCTAGAAAGTATTCAAAAGCATCTGCATCTAAAACTTCTGCCCACTTGTAAGAGTAATAGCCAGCAGAATACCCTCCTTGAAAAATATGAGAAAAAGCGGTACTCATAACATTTTCTTGAACATCAGGATATAACTTTGTGTCTGCAAAAGCGCCATTTTCAAATTCTTTAACAGAAGAAATTTCTGATGGATCTTGACCGTGCCATTGCATGTCTAATAAACCAAAGCTCAATTGACGCAATGTTTGCATTCCTTCATGAAAACTAGCGGACTCTTTAATTTTTGCTACATATTTCATCGGAATAACTTCTCCGGTATCATAATGCTTTGCAAACAATTCTAAGGCTTCTCTTTCAAAACACCAGTTTTCTAAAATCTGACTCGGCAGTTCAACAAAATCCCAAGAAACAGAAGTTCCAGATAAGCTGTTGTAGGTTGTGTTTGCTAACATTCCATGCAATGCATGTCCGAATTCATGAAACAATGTTGTAACTTCATTAAAAGTTAATAAAGAAGGTTTTGTTTCCGTAGGCTTTGTGAAATTACAAACAATAGAAACATGAGGTCTTTCATTTATGTCATTCTTTATTTGTTGCGATTTATAAGAGGTCATCCATGCACCATTTCTTTTTCCTTTTCTAGGATGAAAATCGGCATAAAAAAGGGCAACAAAGTTGCCTTTTATATCTGTTACCTCAAAGATTTTAACATCTTCGTGGTATTTGTCAATGTTCGAAACTTCTTTAAATTGCAAATCAAATAATCTATTCGCAATTTCAAAAACCCCACCAATTACATTTTCTAATTTAAAATATGGTTTTAAAATCTCTTGATCTAAATCAAAGATTTCTTTCTTTAATTTTTCTGAATAATAGGCGCCATCCCATTTTTGAAGTTGGTCTATACCGTCTAATTTTTTAGCATAT
>CAJXTJ010000086.1 GCA_913061165.1 uncultured Polaribacter sp. | reverse complement strand
AAACAAACTTATTTCATTTAATGTAGTTCTTATCTAAAAGAAACGAAGAGCACTGAGCCTAGAAAAACCATTTAAAATGGAATTTGTTAAAATTTATAACCAGAGTATGCTAAGAATGGTTTACCATCTAATATTGAAAATTGTTAAAACTATTTTTAGAGCATGTTATTATAAGTAACATTCGAACTAGAAAATTACCTTAAATAAACAATCAATCATTTTATTTATTCAGTCAAAATCAATCATAATTTAATATTTGCGATATTTCCTGGTTAGAAATAATTGGGTTCGCTCCTACTTTACTCGCAACGATAGCCCCCACAGCAGAAGCATAGTTAATAGATATTTGTGGATTTTCTTTATTTAACAACTTATTTATTAAAGAAGCTAAAAAAGAATCTCCTGCACCAACAGTATCGGCAACATTTATAGGGTATCCGCTATTGTAATAAAATTTACCTTCAACAAATAAAATAGCTCCATCCTCGCCTTTAGTAACGCAAATCGTTTTAGTATTTGTTTGTTCCGCTATAAAAAGAATTGTTTGTTCTAATGAAGGTGTCCTTGAGTCAAACATATCACTTATTTCAAAAATTTCGTCATCATTAAATTTTATAAAATCTGCTTGATTCATTAAATTTACCAGAACCTCTTTCGTATAATAAGGAGCTCTTAAATTAACATCAAAAATTTTATATTTTGCTGTTTTAAGCAACTCATAAAGGGTTTCTTTAGAAGTTTCATTTCTTGCTATTAAACTACCAAAGACAAATGCATCTGAAGATTTTACAATTCTTATAGAAGTATCGGTTAACCGAATATTATCCCAAGCTCTTGGAAACATAATGTCATAAGACGCCGATCCTTTTGCATTCAAAACCACCTTTACGGTTCCTGTTTTTAGTTTTTCGTCTACCTGAATTCCATCAACATTAATATCATTTTTTTTGATAAATTCAAAGATCTCTATCCCATTTATATCTTCTCCAATGCTACTTATGATTGAAACATCATTACCAAGAGATTTTAAACGGACAGCAACATTTAAAGGGGCTCCTCCAATTTTTTTATGCTCAGGGAATTCATCCCATAAAACTTCTCCAAAACAAGTTATACTGCTCATCTATATTTTATTTAAAATAGTATTATTAAGATCTGTTATGCCTTTTTCTACACCGTTTTTGATGATATTTTGATAGGCATTTGTATACGCTTTTACAAAAACTTCGGATGCTTTTAGACCACCAAACACTGTTTCAATTTCTAAAAATAATTGGGGTTTATTCGTTGCCTTCATTGCTTTTTTATGCAACACATCTATCATTGCATCTTTTATATTTAAGAACTTTCCGTTTTCATCTAACCCTAAATTATAAATTGCCCAAGCTGCAGTTACAAAAGCGGCCAGTTTTATAGCTCTTTTATTTTCTAATTGTGTATTAATGGTAGGTAAAATAAAGATTGGAAATTTTGCAGATGTTTCAGAACAAATTCGATCAATTTGATCTTTAATGTTTATGTTTCCAAACCTTTCTAATAGTGACTTTTTGTAATTCTCAAGATTAATACCTTCTAAATCGCCTAAAGTTGGAGTTACTTCCACATCCATATAGTTATTTAAAAAGGTGCTAATATTTTGGTTATTTATAGCTTCGTCAATTGTGTCATAACCTAATAAAGCACCAAGAATACCTAATACAGAATGTCCTGCATTTAATAAACTTAATTTCATTTTTTCAAATGGAACAACATCATCAACAAATTGAGCACCTACAGTTTCCCAAGCGGGTCTTCCTGCAATAAAATTATCTTCTATAACCCATTGTTTAAAAGGCTCGCATACCACTGGCCAAGCATCATCAATACAAGATGTTTCTTTTAAACTTGAAATATCTGAAGGACTTGTTGCAGGCGTAATTCTATCTACCATTGCATTCGGAAAAGACACATTTTCTTTTATCCATGAAACTAATGTCGGTTCAGCTACTTTTACATAACTCAATAACATTTTTTCAATCATGTGCCCGTTTCCTTGAATATTATCACAAGATTGAATGGTAATTCCTTTTAATCCTTTTTCTTTACGCATTTTTAAAGCTTGCGTTAAGTAACCAAAAATTGTTTTTGGAGCTTGTGGATTTTCTAAATCATGTTGAATCGCAGTGTTTTCAAAATTAAATTCACCTGTTGCTTCATTATAATTATAACCACCTTCTGTAATTGTTAAACTGATAATTTTAACGTCTGGCCTTGCCATTTTTTCAATCACCCTCATCGGATTTTCAGGTGCATATAGCATCTCTACTATAGAACCAATCACCCTTTTGGTTAAAGTACCATCTAATTCTTTAACAATTAAAGTGTATAAACCATCTTGTTCCTTTAATGTATTGTAAATTTTGGTATCAAACTCTAATAAAGCAACACCACAAATTCCCCAATCTTTTACAGTCTCATCTTGTAATAATTGATCTGTATAAAACGCTTCATGCGCTCTATGAAAACCACCAATACCAATATGAACAATTCCTGTTTTAATAATAGACCTATTGTATTTTGGAGTAGAAATCCTTTCTGAAATAGCAAATAGGTTCCCGTTATTTAGTTTTAAATTTTTCATTTAAGAATTTAATTTTATTTGCTTTCAAATCTTTGAAGTAAAACAGCAAAAATGATTATTGCACCTTTTACAACTTGTTGCGGATATGAGGGTACATTTAGTAAGTTTAATATGTTACCAATTAATCCTAAAATGAGCACACCCATTAATGTATTTATAGCACTTCCTTTACCTCCGTTTAAACTTGCGCCACCAATAACCACGGCAGCAATGGCATCTAGCTCCCAAGCCATTCCCATATTTGGCGACCCTAAATTAGTTCTAGAAGCTACAATAACTGCTGCTGTTGCAGCCAAAGCACCCGAAATTGCATACACTAAAAACTTGTATTTATTAACTTTTATACCCGATAAACGAGAGGCTTCTTCGTTACTACCAATAGCTATAATTAATCTTCCAAATACATTGTAACGCAACAATATCGTTGCTAAAATCACAATTAAAAAGAATACGATAGCTATGTTAGGAATACCTATGGTTGCATTATTTGCAAAGTTAGACATGAATTCGCCTCCTGGTGTTTTAAAAGTAATTGGAGATCCTTTTGAATAGATAAACCCTAAACCTCTAGCAATGGTCATTAAAGCTAAGGTTGCTACGAAAGGAGCCATTCTTTGATATGCCACCAAATAACCTGACACAGAACCCAATGCAAAACCTATAATAATGGTTAATACGATAGCCACAGGTAAAATCACCACATTCACCAATATCGCAAAGGTTACCGCAAGTAAGGCAACCATAGACCCTACAGACAAATCGATACCTCCAGTTAATATTACAAGTAGCATCCCAATACTAATGACACCGATACCAGAAACTTGTTTTAATAAATTTGAGAGATTTACTGACGTGAAAAACACATCGGAAATTAATGCTGAAAAAACGAGTAACAATATGAAAATAAATATTGTATTGTACTTTACGAGAAACTTAAGCACTCCTGCTGGGCTACTTAGTTGTTGTTTTATTGTGAATGCCATGATTTTATTTTTCTTTTAAAAGTTTTAGACTACTTGTTTTAACGATTTGCCAATAGAATAGCGTAAAATGTTTTCTTCAGAGAATTCTTCTTTAGTTAATTCTCCATAGAATGTACCTTCATACATGACCAAAATACGGTCTGCAATCCCCATAATTTCTGGCATATCAGAAGAGATAACCACTACTCCAACACCCTTTTTAGCGACTTCGTTTATAAGATTATAAATTTCAATTTTTGCACCTACATCAACTCCTCGCGTAGGTTCGTCAATAAAAATAACTTTACTATCGATGCTTAACCATTTTGCTAAAGCTACTTTTTGTTGATTTCCACCACTTAGGTTTTTAACATCCACTTCTGAGCTTAGTGTTTTTATACTTAATTTTTCAATTAAACCTAAAACATTTTTATATTCAGTATCCGTATTAATAAAACCTAGTTTTCCTGAAATACCTGTAAAATCGGTAACACTTATATTTCGTCTAATTGAAAGTGGTAAAAACACACCTTCTTCTTTTCTGTCTTCGGAAACAAAACCAATTTGGTAGCCAACAGCACATACTGGCGTCATGGTTTTTATTTCCTTACCATCTAAAATCAAAGTACCCGATTTCTTTTTATGTGCTCCAAAAACAAGTTTTGCCGTTTCTGTTCTTCCGCTTCCACCGAGACCAGCAATTCCTAAAACTTCACCAGGGCGTACAGAAAAAGAAATATCGTGCACTATAGTATCTTTTGCCGTTAAATCTTTAACTTCTAAAACGGGAACTTCGCCTATTTGAACATCACGAGTTGGATATAAATCTTTCAATTCTCTACCAATCATCAAACGAATTACGCCATCTGTATTTGTGTCTGAAACAGCCATACTTCCTGTATCCACGCCGTCTCTAAGTACCGTTACTGAATCCGCTATTTTGAAAATTTCATCTAAATGATGTGAGATATAAATAATAGAAATACCTTTATCTCTAAGTTTAAAAAGGTTGTCGAATAACTTTTTAGTATCCGTTGGGTCGAAAACCGTGGTTGGTTCATCTAAAACTAATATTTTGGTCTCTTCAGAAAGTGCTTTTGCTATTTCCACTACTTGTTTTTGAACAATACTTAAATCACGAACAATGGCCGATGCATCAATATCAAAACCTAAAGAATCAATTAATTCTTGTGCATCTTTAGTCATTCCTTTCCAGTTCATCCAAAATTTACTAGCGCCTAGTTTATGTAGATAAATATTTTCTGCAACAGATAAATCATTTACTAAAGATAATTCTTGATATACAACGCTAATACCCAATACCTGTGCATCGTGTGTGTTTTTAGGATTTATCTCTTCACCATCTAAAATTACTTTTCCAGCATCTTTTTGATGCACTCCACTAAGAATTTTTACCAATGTAGATTTCCCTGCTCCATTTTCACCAAGTAAAGCATGGATTTCACCGGGCTTTACTTTTAAATTCACATTTTCAAGCACCGAAATTACCCCAAAATTTTTGGAAATTCCAGTCATTTCTAATCTGTACTCACTATCTGAATTTTTCATATCAATGAATTTTATAGATTAAAATATAGCTTTAGCGTTGTAATATTTAGCCGCATTTTCTTTTGTAATTAATAAGGGAGCCGTATAGGAAGTTTTCTTAAAATCTCTTTTTCCATTCAGATATTGTATTGCATATTCTACAGCATTTTCACCAATTTGAACAGGGCTATTAATCGCTGTACACCCGTAAAAATCGGTATCCATAATATATTTAATCGCTTCTTTTTGTCCATCAGCACCAGCAATAATTAAAATATCATCGGTTTTGCCAGCTTGCGCAATCGCTTTAATTGCTCCTAACACACATACATCAGATTCTGTAATTACCACATTAATATCTGGATGTGCTACTAAAATATCTTCCATCGCTTTTAAACCACCAGCATACGACCATTCTGTATATGCTTGTGTTTTTATATTTAAATCAATTTTTCCTTGCGTTCTTAATTGCTCTTCAGTAATACCTTGTAATAAACCTTGTTTACGAGTTCTTCCCACAGGGTTTCCTGCATTACCGCTTAATAAAGCAATATTCATTTTCCTATTTCCCATTTTTTGAACAAGCCATGCGCCTGCTAATTCCCCGTTTGCCAAATTATTAGACTGAATCGTTGTAACATAATTTGCCGATGGATTTATTGAACTATCAATAATGAATACTGGAATACCTGCTTTTGTAGCCATATTTGTAACACCAACTAAAGCATCTGGATCTTTTGGATTTAATAATAATGCATCAATACCTTTTGTAATTAAATCTTCTACAGCTGCTATTTGTTTGTTAATGTCATCTTGACCATCCGCAGAGAAGAAAATCATCCCATTATTTTCTGCAGCTGTTTCTATACTTTGCAATAATGCTTGATAATACGGTGCATTTAACGAAGGACCACAATATCCTATTTTTTTACCTGTTAAATCTAATGCACTTTCAATTTTTAAATGGGTCTCTTTTACACTATTTACATCTGTTTTGGTGGTAGCTGTTTGATCTACACAACTAGACAGATTAAAAAATAATATTAAAACAAATAAGGGTTTAAGGATTTGTTTTAAAACGAAGTTTATGTTTATTGTTTTCATTATTAAAAGTTTAAAATATTATATTTATGTAGTTAGTTTATTGGTTATTAATAAGTAGTAAAATCTACTCGACGTATAGTTTTCTCTTTTGCTAGATTCCAAATAGATGTAACTACTACTAGACAAATTATAGTTGCCTAAGTTAACATCATTATTAAGGGTTACTTCAATGTTCATTACATTTCCAGCTCCTTGGCTATAAATTGTTTTATATCTAACAAAAGACCAAGCGCTACCCATGAATAAAGATAAGCTAACACCTTTATTTCCCATGGCTGAATGAGCATTATTCGTTACACATTGAAACTAACGAGTACCTATATGAAAAGTAACATTTTAAAAGCTATGCTCTTTATAGCTATTCTATTTTTATTTAAAACTACTTAATTTTTTTTAAAATAACTAGAGTTGTTATTTTTTATTTAAAACTCAGATTTACCAATCTTTTAATCAGGGGTTGCAGCTGCAGCTGTAATTCGTCTTTGTTCTAAATCAGACGTTATTTCACTCATTTTTTTCTTAGTTAGAGGATAAAATAGCATAATGCCTGCACCAATTAAAGCAATAATACCAGGCACCCAACTCATTAGCATTTTTATACCAGGAATTGCGCCTTCAATAGAAGTAGCATCCTGACCATTATAGTGAAAGGCACCCAGAATTACTCCAATGATAGCACCCGCAATACCTCCTCCAAATTTAGTTGCAGTAGATCCAGCAGAGTAAACAAGCCCTGTGGCTCTTCGGTTATTTTTCCATTCCGAATAATCTGCAACATCACCTAACATTACAAAGGTTAAACTAGAAAAGAAAGCTCCTATGAGTTCTGAAAGTAACCCAATTGTAAAAATTGCAACAATAGCACTTGAATCGCAGAATATTAGTAGCGATATAACAGCCCCAGAAATAAACAAAGAATAAATAAACATTTTGCGTTTCCCGTATTTATTACTTAATGGAGTCATTAAAATCGCACCTATAATAGAGACCAACATTAAGCCTACAAGATAGGATGCTGCCAATAATTGGTTGTGCAAATAGTGGGTAAAATAGATAATGACAATACCTTGTTTAATGGCGTTATAAGAACTTGAAAATAACGCCGTAATAAGTAATGCCCACCACGGTCTATTGCTAAGCAAATCCTTGAAATCTTGTTTTAAATTAGTTTCCTGGTTTTTTAGAGGTAGTACACGTTCTCTGGTTGTATAGAAAGTAATAATCATTAAAAGCGCAAGTACAACTGACATTATACGCATAGAATAGCTATAACCTCTTTTTTGATCAATGATTCTCAGATTTTCAGTAGTTAAATTAGATTCTCCTGCCACTATAAAGGAATATGTTTTTCCAGATTCCATGTCGAAGCTCTTACCAACGGTAGGTTCATCTTTCAAATCTGGATTATTATTCCATGTAAAAGTGGCGATTCCGTCTTCCGTTTTAACGTTCACATTATCTACATCTCTTGTGGCAGCAATTTCAACTTGATACGTGTTGTTCTCCAATTTTGAGATTTCTATCGAAGGATCAACATTTCCGAAATAGGCAATAAGAAAGAGCAGTGCTCCCTGAACAAGAATTCCTCCTCCAAAGGAACCTACCATTCTATACGACCCAATACTAGTGCGTTCTTTATCATCACTCGACATCACTGCCATCAACGCACCATATGGTATGTTATTAGCTGTGTACATAAGTGTAAAAAATAGATATGTGATGTACGCATAAATAATTTTTCCAGAGTCACTAAATTCTGGGCTAGAAAAAAGTAGCACTAAACTTATAGCTAAAGGAATAGCTGTCCAGAGAATCCATGGTCTAAATTTACCATATTTTGATTTGGTACGATCACCAATAACCCCCATCAGTATATCACTAATACCATCGCTAAAACGCGCTGTTAAAAACAGTACACCTACGGTTACTGGATCTAAACCAAATACGTCGGTATAGAATATAAACAAAAACGTTCCTACTCCTCGCCAGCCAATATTAGCTGCTGCATCTCCTAATCCGTAACCTATTTTTTCCTTAATAGAAACTTTATTGCTCATAATCTTTTATTTGTTATTGGACTATTTCTAGAAGAACTTTTGCTAAAATAGTATTAGATGCAGATCCTACCAGTATCTCAAATTGTCCTGGCTCAACTACCCAATTTTCTGTTTTTACGTCCCAAAATGCAAAGTCTCTTTCCGTTAATGTAAAATGCAAGGTTTTTTTAGCTCCTGTATTTAATTGTATTTTCTGAAAATCTTTCAACTCTTTTAAAGGACGTTCTACAGAAGATGCTATGTCTCGAACATATATTTGGACTATTTCTTGTCCATCTATTGCGCCTGTATTTTTAATATCAATTGTAAAATTGAGAGATGCTCCTGCTTTTATAGACTTCTGTTCTATCTTTAAATTACTATATTCATAACTTGTGTAAGATAAACCAAAACCGAAAGCATAAAGTGGCTCAATATTTTTGTTTTCATACCATCTATACCCCACAAAAACACCTTCATCATATTTTACATCAATTATTGGGTCTGTAATTACATGATCTTCTTGCCAACCTGTGTACAACTCTTTACCTTCAGGGATATAATCACTACCTGGCGAATCTTTAAATGTTTTTTCTATAGTTATCGGTAGTTTTCCTGATGGATTGGTAATACCCGCCACTATTTCAGCAAAAGCTTTAAATCCTATTTGTCCTGGATACCAGCTATAAATTAAGCCAGCAATATCATCGTTCCATTCGG
>CAJXTJ010000085.1 GCA_913061165.1 uncultured Polaribacter sp. | reverse complement strand
GAGATGTAGAGAGGTCTCGTGGGCTCGGAGATGTGTATAAGAGACAGTCTCTATTCTAGGTGTTTGCTATACATGGTATTATAATATACAATGGTTTCAAAATGTAAATGACCCCACTTTTATTAACTTTTTTAATGATGCACAAGCCAATTTTGCAGGTAAATCTTTTGGCGCAGACTTAACAGTTGTTGTTCTTGCATTCTTTGTATTTATGATTCCAGAATCTATGCGCTTAAAAATAAAATATTGGTGGTTGCTAATTCCGTTTACCTTTTTAGTTGCCGTAGCATTTACTTTTCCTTTGTTTTTGTATTTGCGAGAAAATGCTCTAGAAAAACTTAAATTATCTAAATGAAATAGCAAAGTTCGATTACAAAGCTGAATACAAGATTATCTTTGTAAAAGTATTTATTTATTTATTTATTTATTTCATTTTCTCAAAGAACGTTAACTTATAATCTGGCAACAAATCAGGATTTGTAATTTTGATAATATCTTTTAAAACTAGGTCTGGTCTTGTTGGCGCTAATTCGTAATAAATTACGCCACCGGTTTTTCCTTTTTTTGTTGAAGGTGTATAGATTCTATCATTTTTAAAAGCAGTAAATTCTGCATAGATTTGATTGCTTTGTAATAATTGTTCTTTTGATGAGAAGTAACCCGGAGCAATCCAGAAATCTGCATTTCTACCTAAATCAAAAATACTTTCGAAACTTAAAGATAAACTTCCTTTTCCTTTAGAATCTTTCCATAAATAATTAAGATTTGCATCTTTCAGAAATTGGGCAACAAAGCTTTCTCCTGCAGGTAAATTCCAAATATCTTTGCTCATAATAGCCCCAGACAAAATAGTTGGTTTTATAGTTGCTCTCGAAGCAATTTTTTTGGCTTCTAAATAATTTATTTCAATTGTATTAAAAATACTATCTGCTTGTTTTTCTTTATTATACAAGACCCCAAAGAATTTAATCCACTCTGCTCTTCCTAATGGAGTTTCTTCTAACCAATCTCCATTATAAATTACAGAGATACCAGCTTTTTGAATTGTAGTCAAACTTTTATCAGCAGATGTAATACTATAACCTACCACCAATTCTGGCTGTAATTCCAATAAAATTTCTGTATTTAAAGAACTTTCTTTTCCAATTTCTTTAATTTTTCCTGCGTCAATTAATGTTCTTGTTTTTTCTGAAGAGACATAGGTAGCGTGCGGAAAACCAACAATAGAAGATTCTTCATTTAATAATTCTACCATTGGTATGTGTGTGGTAGAGGTAACTACTATTTCTTTTATGGGTACTTTTATGGTTTGATTATTTAAAGCAGCTTTTTTCGCTGTTTTATTAAGAATTAGATATTCAAAAACAGTTGTAGTATTTTGATAGCCTGTTTTAATAATCAGTTTTTTTAAGCCGTTTGTAGTTACAATATCAAACCCTTTCGCATATTTAATTATGCTTTTTGAGATAGGTACAGCAGTCTCTTTGAGTATTTCTTTTTTACAAGAAAAAGAGAATATAAAAAGTAATAAGAAAAATGAATAAGATGCTAATTTCATGTTTAAAATTAAATTATTAAACAAGATTACAAAAATGTTTTGTAAACTCAATTTATAAACTACATTTGTCTTGATTTTTGGTTTTAATGTACTTTTTATTTTGCATTAAATTAAAAGGGAATCTGGTTAAATACCAGAACTGTTCCCGCAACTGTAAGCTATAAAGCTTGTAACTACTCTTTTACCACTGGCAATTTATTGTTGGGAAGGTTTGTTACAAGACGCAAGTCAGGAGACCTGCCATTAATCATGTGTTAAAAACTTTCGGGATAGAAGTTTCTGTACTAATCTTTTTATGTACATAAAATTTACCTGATTTATTGTAAATCAAATTTATTAAAAAATGAACAAGCAGTTATTAATTGTGAGTGTTTTGGCATGTAGTTTTGTCAGCACAAGTCTTTTTGCGCAAAAAAATATAGCACAAAAGAAGAATGTAGAATTGTTAAATGAGGTGGTTGTAACCGCAACTAAATTCAACTTAAAAAAAGAAAACACGGGGAAAGTAATTCATGTAATTACTCAAAAACAATTACAACAAAACGCAGGTAAAACGGTTATTGAAATATTAAATACAATAGCTGGTATTGATGTGAAAGGTGTGAATTCAAATACATCAGAGCCAAGGAGTATTAATATTAGAGGTGGAAGAAGTAGACAGGTTTTAGTGCTAATTGATGGAGTGCCTGTAACAGACCAATCAGCAATTAATCAAGAATTCGATTTACGTTTATTAGCAGTAAGTCAAATAGAAACCATTGAGATTTTAAAAGGAGCTTCTTCTACATTATATGGTTCTGGTGCAGCAACTGCTGTTATTAACGTAATTCTTAAGAAGACCACTAAAGATCGTATTTCTGGTTCTTTTGAAACTAGTTTTGGTACCAACAATTCTGCAAAGACGTCTAACAGTGCTTTAGCAGATAAAAATCAGAATATAAATTTAAACGGAACTTTAGGAAACTTTAATTTCTTAGCTTCTTTTAGTATTACAGGAGTAGACGGCATGTCTTCAGCAAAAAGCACCACAAATACAGTTTTTGAAAATGATAGTTTTTACTCTAAAAATGCCTTATTAAAATTAGGATATAAAATCAATGATAAAGTAAACATTACATCATTTTTAAATTATGATACGTTTGAATACGATTTTGATGCGGGTGCTTTTTCAGATAGTGATTTGAATACGGGTGATCAAGAACAATTTAGAGTTGGCGTTAGACCAAATTACACCTATAATAAAGGGGAGTTATATATGTTAGCCTCTGCAAATATTGTAAGAAGAAACTTGAATCAATTTAACTCTTTTTCTAATACGTTAGATGGGTATGAGTTTGTTGGTAGAAGTGTTAATTTAGATTTGGTAAATAAATATGAATTTTCAGCAGTTAATATTCAATTAATTACGGGTTTAAATTATCAAAATCATAGTAATAACTCGATAACACCTTTTGCAACTATAGAAAAAGATGTTGCCAATTTTAATACAATAGATCCGTATGCAAGTGTGGTTTATATTTCTGATTATGGATTGAGTGTAAATATTGGTGGACGTTTAAATATGCATAATGTTTATGGTAATCAGTTTGTATATGACGGCAATTTAGCATTTGCTCTTTTAAATAGTAAAGAGACTTCTGTAAAGCTATTAACTTCATACAGCACTGCATTTATTGCACCAAGTTTATATCAATTATATGATGGATATTCTGGGAATATAGATTTAAATCCAGAAACAAATCAAACTTTTGAAGTTGGTTTTGATGCAACTTTTAAAGAGGAGATTCAGTTTGATGTTGTTTACTTCAATAGAAAAGAAGTAGATGCAATTATTTACAATAATACTACTTATAGCTACGGTAACAGTTCTTCTGATGTGAGTGGTCTTGAACTGAATGTTAGAGTTGCAGCAACTTCATTTTTATCTATAAATAGTTCTTATACGTATATTGATAGTAATAATTTAGAAGACTTTAATGATTATATACCTGCAAATAAATTTGTGACCGGAATCGACATTACACCTTTTGAAAATGCTTTTTTAAATTTCACGTATAGAAATGTTGGCGAAAGAACAATTTTTGATAGATATGGTTCTTTTGGAACTGCAGGAGACGATGTTGTTTTAGAGGAGTACCAAGTATTAGATTTGATGGCAAATTATAAAGTATTAGAAAATACAGTTACCTTTTTTATTGCTGCTACAAATCTTTTAAACGAGGATTATGATGATATCTTTGGATATGAAACCAGAGGAAGAAATTATAAAGTAGGAATTAGATTACAATTTTAGATAGGGAAGAAGGCTTAAAAGAAGAAGAAAAAAGAGAAGAACTCCATTTGTGAATTTACAAATGGAGTTTTTTCTTATAGTATGTTACGAACTTCGTTTTTAATAAAATCGATAGCAGTTTCTGTTGGTGGTATCGTTTTAGAATAATCTGTTAAAACATTTTCACGAAAACCATTTGCCGAATTAGAATTTCCTGCGACTTGTTTTAACTTATTAGTAATGGCGTTTTTAGCAGCACAAATTGCCGTCCAAGTATCTTTAGAAATATAAATCTGTTGCACTAAATTATGGGCAAACTCTTGTTCTATATTTGCAATAAGTAATTGCAAATAATCTTCGGTATCTGCAGATATTGGCGGAATACGTATTAACATCTTTACCGGATTTATTCGATCGCAGAAGAGCAATAAACGCTCACAAGCCTTTAATTTAATAGGTAATGATTCTTTTTTTTGTTGTGTTAATGCTTCTAATTTTTTTTCATAAACTTTATTGTTAATAAAACCTTTAAACATATAGTAAGCAACCAAACCAGTAACTGCAGCAGGTAAAATATATGCAATACTCTCTAAAATTTTATCTTCCATGTTTAATTATTAGATAGCAAATGTACTTTTTTTAAGTGAAAAACTTGTGAATAAAAAAATAGCAATCAATTCTTTATAACAGTTAGAATTCATAAATTTACTTTTTTCATACTTCAAAAAAATATCTCTTGAATAGTTACTTAGATTCTTTAAACGAAGCCCAAAAGCAAGCAGTTTTACAAAAAGATGGCCCAATGATTATTATTGCTGGAGCCGGTTCTGGTAAAACACGTGTTTTAACATATAGAGTTGCACATTTAATGGAGCAAGGGGTAGATTCGTTTAATATTTTATCGCTTACGTTTACCAACAAAGCTGCTAAAGAAATGAAAGCTAGAATTGCCTCGGTAGTGGGTGCCAGCGAAGCAAAAAATCTTTGGATGGGAACTTTTCACTCAGTTTTTGCACGTATTTTGCGCTCAGAAGCAGACAAATTAGGATTCCCTTCAAATTTCACAATTTATGATACACAAGATTCTGTTCGTTTAATAAGTTCTATTATTAAAGAAATGGGCTTAGATAAAGAAAGATATAAGCCAAAACAGATTTTAGGTAGAATTTCTTCATTTAAAAATAGTTTAGTTACTGTAAGGGCATATCACAACAATGCAGACTTACAAGAGGCAGATTTACATGCAAGTAGACCTAAAGTTGGTGAAATTTACAAACACTATGTAGACCGTTGCTTTAAAGCTGGCGCAATGGATTTTGATGATTTATTATTAAGAACCAATGAGTTGTTGGCTCGTTTTCCAGAGACACTAGCCAAATATCAAGATCGTTTTAGATATATTATGGTAGATGAGTATCAAGATACCAATCATTCTCAATATATCATTGTTAGAGCTTTGGCAGATAAGTTTGGTAATATTTGTGTGGTTGGAGATGATTCACAGAGTATCTATAGTTTTAGGGGAGCAAATATTCAGAACATATTAAATTTCCAGAAAGATTACCCAGATGTAAAAACTTTTAAATTAGAACAGAATTACAGATCTACAAGTAATATTGTAAATGCTGCAAACTCTGTAATCGCAAAAAATAAGACAAAGTTAGACAAAGAAGTTTGGACTTCCAATGATGCTGGTGAAGCAATTAATGTAATGCGAACCATATCAGATGGAGAAGAGGGCAGGTTTGTAGCACAATCTATTTGGGAAAACCAGATGAATCATCAGTTAACTTCCGATAGTTTTTGTGTCTTATATAGAACAAATTCGCAATCTAGAGCTATTGAAGATGCGCTTCGTAAAAAAGGAATTGATTACAAAATTTATGGAGGAATTTCATTCTACCAAAGAAAGGAAATTAAAGATATTTTATCTTATTTACGCATCTTAATCAATCCGAATGACGAGGAAGCTTTAAAAAGAATTATCAACTATCCTGCTCGTGGAATTGGGGCAACAACCATTGATAAGTTAACAATAGCCGCAAATCATTATAAAAAATCAATTTTCGATGTTTTAAAATATATTGATAAAATTGATTTAAAAATAAATTCTGGAACAAAAAGTAAGCTTCAGAATTTTATGAATATGATGCTGAGCCTTCAGATAGAATCGCAAACAAAGAATGCATTCGAGATTGCAGAAATTGTTGTTAAACAAGCACAATTAATTAAAGATTTAGAGAAAGACGGAACACCAGAAGCAGTAAGTAAAGTAGAAAATGTTCAAGAATTATTAAACGGAATTAAGGATTTTATTACCGACAAAATAGAACAAGGAGAGGATGCGTCTTTAACTTCTTTTCTAGAAGATGTTGCTTTGGCTACAGATTTCGATTCAGAAAAAAACGATGACAAACCGACAGTTTCTTTAATGACTATTCACCAATCTAAAGGATTGGAATATTTATATGTGTATGTAGTTGGTCTAGAAGAAAATTTATTTCCTTCTGCCATGAGTATGAGTACTAGAAGTGAATTAGAAGAAGAACGTAGATTGTTTTATGTAGCATTAACTAGAGCAGAAAAAGTAGCCTATTTAACCTACGCGCAAACCCGATATAGATGGGGAAAACTTGTGGATGCAGAACCTAGTAGGTTCTTAGAAGAAATAGACAACCAATATTTGCATTATATTACACCTAAAGTACCAGAGCCTTCTATAAATAGATTTGTAGATAAAAGTATTTTTGAAGACGCACCAAAAGGAATTCGTTTTCAGAAACCGATTCAACGAAAAAAAATGGAGCGTGATATTTCTAAAAAGAAAGAAATAATGGTTCCTAAAAATTTAAAGAAGATTTCTCAAGTTACGCCAAAAATGAATCTTTTTGATGGAGATATTATTACCGGAAATATCGTTGAACATAATAGATTTGGCACAGGAACTGTTATAGGTATCGAAGGTAAAGGGCCAGATAAAAAAGCGGAAATTCAGTTTGCAACCGCAGGAAAGAAGAAATTATTACTACAATTTGCTAAATTAAAAGTGATTGGTTAGAAATCTAAAAATAAATTCTTATTTTGCAACGTTAAATAACTACAGCAGTACAGACTATAATTCTTAAGATGCTTAAGAATACTTCAAAAATAAATAAATGACATTCGATTTAGAATACAATTCAGAAAGACCATTAATGATTATCCCAGAATACGGGAGACATATACAAAAACTAGTAGACCATTGTTTGGCTCTAGAAACGAAAGAAGAGCGCGATAAAATGGCAAAAGCCATTGTAGATGTGATGGGTAATTTACAACCGCATTTACGTGATGTTCCAGACTTTAAACATAAGCTTTGGGATCAGTTGTACATTATGGCAGATTTTAAACTAGATGTAGAATCTCCTTATCCGCAACCTTCAAAAGAAGAACTACAAGAAAAGCCAGAAGGTTTAGCGTATCCTAAATCTGCCTCTAGATACCGTTATTATGGTAATAATATTCAAACAATGATAGACATTGCTTTAAGTTGGGAAGATGGCGACAAAAAAGAAGCCTTGGTTTTTACAATTGCAAATCACATGAAAAAATGTTATTTGAATTGGAATAAAGATACCGTTGATGATGCCGTAATTTTTAAACACTTATTCGATTTATCTGACGGAAAATTAGATTTAAGAGAAACAGAAGAGGCACTTTCTGAAACCAAGAATCTATTGAGAAAAAGAAACTCTCAAGGTCAGAATAATGCAAAAACTACCTTCAAGAAACCACAACACAACAATCAAAATAAAAACAGAAAAAGATAAGAGTCTATGGCATCATTTAAAATTGAAGGCGGTCATAAATTAAATGGAACTATTACTCCGCAAGGAGCAAAAAATGAAGTTTTACAAATTCTTTGTGCTGTTTTATTAACTCCAGAAAGAGTTGTAGTAAATAACGTTCCAGATATTATTGATGTAAATAAATTAATTTTTATTCTTGGAGAATTAGGTGTAAAAGTTGAAAAATTAAGCAGCAGTTCTTATGCTTTTACGGCAGACGAGGTGAATTTAAAATATCTAGAATCAGCAGATTTTAAAAAAGATGGCAGTTCTTTAAGAGGTTCTATAATGATTGTTGGTCCATTATTAGCTCGTTTTGGAAAAGGGTACATTCCACGTCCAGGAGGAGATAAAATTGGTCGAAGACGTTTAGATACTCATTTTGAAGGCTTTATTAGATTAGGTGCAAAGTTTAGATACAATAAAGAAGATTCTTTTTATGGAGTAGAAGCAGAAGAGTTACATGGAGTTGATATGTTGTTAGATGAAGCCTCTGTAACGGGTACAGCTAATATTTTAATGGCAGCTGTTTTAGCCACAGGAACTACAAAAATCTACAACGCAGCTTGTGAACCTTACATTCAACAATTATCTAAGATGTTGAATTCTATGGGTGCAAAAATTTCTGGAGTCGGTTCTAATTTATTAATTATTGAAGGAGTAAAATCTTTAGGAGGTTGTGAACATAGAGTATTACCAGATATGATTGAAATTGGATCTTGGATTGGCGTTGCAGTAATGACGCGTTCTGAGTTAACAATCAAAAATGTTAGTTGGGAAAACTTAGGACAAATACCTAACGTATTTAGAAAACTTGGAATTCAATTAGAGAAAAGAGGAGATGATATTTACATCCCAGAGCAAGAATCTTATGAAATTCAAAATTATATTGATGGTTCTGTATTAACGGTGGCAGATGCACCTTGGCCTGGTTTTACACCAGATTTATTAAGTATTGTTTTAGTAATAGCGACGCAAGCAAAAGGAACGGTATTAATTCATCAAAAAATGTTTGAAAGTAGGTTGTTTTTTGTTGATAAATTGATTGATATGGGTGCGAAAGTTATTTTGTGTGACCCGCATAGAGCTACGGTAATAGGAATGAACTTTGAAAGCTCATTAAAGGCAACGAAAATGACATCACCAGATATTAGAGCAGGTATTTCTTTATTAATTGCAGCTTTATCGGCAAAAGGAACTTCTGTTATTAACAATATAGAACAAATAGATAGAGGGTATGAGAATATAGAAGCCCGTTTAAAATCTATTGGTGCAAAAATTGAAAGAATAGAAATTTAAAAAATAGTTATTATTAAAACTGTCTCTTATACACATCTCCGAGCCC
>CAJXTJ010000084.1 GCA_913061165.1 uncultured Polaribacter sp. | reverse complement strand
CTACACGTAAGGAGTCGTCGGCAGCGTCAGATGTGTATAAGAGACAGCTAATATTGTGTTTAATTTTGAAAAGTAAGGTTGTAAAATTGAATATGAAGTAAAAAAAAACAGTTTAGAATGAACTAAACTGTTGTTTTGTAATTGATTAAAATTTGTAGCGAGAACGGGATTTGAACCCGTGACCTCAGGGTTATGAATCCTGCGCTCTAACCAACTGAGCTACCTCGCCATTGTTTTTGCGAGTGCAAATATAATTACTTTTTATA
The DNA here is from genome assembly GCA_913061165.1 of uncultured Polaribacter sp. Lineage (GTDB taxonomy): Bacteria > Bacteroidota > Bacteroidia > Flavobacteriales > Flavobacteriaceae > Polaribacter. Next base: position 8,758 of record CAJXTJ010000084.1, on the reverse strand, counting down.
GATTACCAACATGTGTTTTTAATTTTTTTTACATAGAATTAATAGCTATATTGCTCGCTTAACAAAATTAATAATGGAAAAAATACAATTTGAATTAGAAATCCCTATTCATGCATCTCCAAACATGCTGTATCAATATATTTCTTCACCTTCTAATTTACAAGAGTGGTTTGCAGACAAGGTAAACTCTAGAGGTAAAATATTTAGTTTTGTATGGGAAGGTACTGAAGAGTTAGCAGAATTAGTAACAAAAAAGGCAAACGAAAGAATTCGTTGGAAATGGTTAGAAAGTGAAGGTGATGATAGCTTTTTTGAAATTAGAATTGAAGTAGATGCCTTAACAAAAGATGTTTCTTTAATTGTTACAGATTTTGCAGATGATGAAGATGAAGTAGAGGAATCTAAACAACTTTGGGAGAACCAAATAGAAGAATTAAGACATACAATTGGTGCTTAAGGTATACTAAAAAGAATATTAAAAACCAGCAGAATTGCTGGTTTTTTTATGTTTAAAATCTAAGTAATTGTAGTAATTTTGTAATTCTTAAAAATAAAGTAATGATTAATTTTAACGGCGAATTATTATTCAAAGAAAACATAAAATTAACTACAGATAATAGAGGTTTTAAATACGGAGATGGCATTTTTGAAACGATCAAAGTAGTACACAAAAAAGTAATTTTTTGGGAAGACCATTATTTTAGATTAATGGCATCTATGAGAATGTTACGTATGAAAATTCCGATGGAGTTTACATTAGAATTCTTAGAAAAAGAAATTTTAAAAACAGTGGCTGTTTTAGAGGACGGTGCTAACTTTCGAGTTCGTTTAAATGTTTTTAGAAAAGACGGTGGTTTGTACACTCCAAAAACGAACGCTATTGATTATCTTATTGAAGCATCGGAAAGTAATTATAAGACCAAAGAAACCTACGAAATAGATGTTTTTAAAGATTTTTATAATTACTCTGGTCTGTTATCTACAATAAAAACAAATAATAGAATGCTAAACACATTGGCAAGTATTTATGCCAATGAAAACGATCTGGATAATTGTATTTTAGTTAATGAGCGCAAAGGTGTTGTAGAAGTTGCCAATGCAAATATCTTTATTGTTAAGAATAATATTGTTAAAACACCTGCTTTAACGGAAGGTTGTATTAAAGGTGTTGTTAGAGGTAAGGTGATAGATCTTTTGATTAAAAACAAGGATTTTACTATTGAAGAGACTGTTATATCTCCTTTTGAAATTCAGAAAGCAGATGAGGTTTTTATTACCAATGCAATTATGGGCATTCAACCAGTAACTAAATATAAGAAGAAGTCTTTTAATACAGATTTAGCAGGTAAATTACATGCTAGCTTAAAAGTTTTACAGATTACAGGAATTTAGTTGAGGTTAAAATCTTTTGGTGCATTTGCCCAAAGCTTATAATTTCCACCTTTTTCTAGCAATTTATTTTTCCAAAGACTCTCTTCGTCATTAGAAAAGATATTGTCAAAATCATTTTCTGCAACAAACCAAGAATTCTCTTCTAGTTCTTCTGTTAGTTGGTCTTTGTCCCAACCAGAATATCCTAGAAAAAAGCGAATTTCAGATGCTGCTAATGTTCCTTCATTTAATAAGTTTTTGAGCTGTTCAAAATTCCCACCCCAAAAAACACCATTTGAAACCTCTACACTATCATCTAATAGTTGTGGTATTCTATGCACAAAGTATAAGTTATCTTGCTCTACAGGGCCACCTTGATAGATGTTAAAAGAACAATTTATATCTGGTAATAAATCGTTAATACTATACGCTAATGGTTTATTTAAAATAAAACCTACAGAGTTAGTTGCTGTATGCTCAGTTAACAAGACAATAGCTCTATTAAAAGAATTGTCATTTAGAATGGCGGGTTCTGCAACTAATAACCTGCCTTTTTTAGGGTGTAGTTTAGACATGTGATTTTTTACATTAAATGTAAGGAAAATTTTAAACAAAAAAAACTCTCTAAGAAGAGAGTTTTTATATAGTTTAAAACTGTAATTCTTAGTTTACAGCTTCGCTTAATCCAGCTCCAGCTTTAAACTTTGCTACATTTTTAGCAGCAATTTGAATTGTTTTTCCAGTTTGAGGATTTCTTCCACTTCTTGCAGCTCTATTAGATACAGAGAAAGTTCCGAAACCTACTAAAGCAACTTTTTCACCTTTCTTTAAAGAAGATGTTACGTTACCTGTAAAAGATTCTAATGCTGCTTTAGCAGCTACTTTAGAAATTCCTGCGTCAGCAGCGATTGCATCGATTAAATCTGATTTGTTCATAATAAATTGATTTTTTAATTATTAAATAATGTTGTTTTTTGCTTAATAGCTTAACAAATATAGACGGATTGTGGGCTTACGCAAATTTGAGTGCTAAAAAAGCCTCTTTTTGTTAATAAAAGTAGCTCAATTGTTAATAAACCTAGTGTTGTAAATCGAAAAACGCTACAAACCCCACTCATAAAGGCTTTACAACATTTTAGCTTCTGACGAGAAAGAATACCCATTTAGTAAACTTTTAGCATCCATTTTTTTCTTACCAGAAAGTTTAATTTCTTCTATGATTATGTATCCTTTACTAACAGCTACTTTTAATTCCTTTTTGGTAGCTATTATTCTTCCGATGGTAAAATTATGATCTGCTATTTCTTTTCTAACAGCATAAATTTTGGTGGAAATTTCTTCGTCGTTATTTTTAATAAGTGTCCAAGCTGCAGGAAAAGGATTTAAACCTCTAATTTTATTATAAATACTATCTAAAGAATCAGACCAATTTATCTTTGTATTATCAGGACTTAATTTAGGAGCAGATTTTTCTTCTAAATCTGCTTGTTTTATTGTCTTTACATCCCCCTTACTAATATAATCTACTGTTTTAGAAACTAAGGTTGCACCTAAATGCATTAATTTGTCGTGCAGCGTGCCAACAGTTTCATCAGCTAGAATATTAATTTCCTCTTGTAGGATAATTTCACCGGTATCAATTTTATCATCAATAAAGAAAGTAGTAGCACCCGTTTTTGTTTCTCCGTTAATAATGGCCCAATGTATAGGAGCAGCACCTCTATAGGAGGGTAATAAAGAAGCATGTAAATTAAAAGTGCCAAATTCTGGCATTTTCCAAACTGCTTTTGGTAACATTCTAAAAGCAACCACAATTTGTAAATTAGCATTTATAGCCTTTAACTCTTGCAAGAAGTCTTCACTCTTTAAATTAAGGGGTTGTAGAATGTTTAGGTTTTGAGAGTGTGCATATTTTTTTACTGCAGATTCATTTAGTTTTCTTCCTCTTCCTGCTGGTTTATCTGGCGCAGTAATAACACCAGCAATAGTATATTTATTTTCTACTAAATGTTTTAAAATGGTTACAGCAAAATCTGGTGTGCCCATAAAAATGATGCGCAAATCTCTCATACTTATATTTTTAGTTGAAATTTATTTTGATTATTAATTGCTATCTTATCTTCAGATAACAAAGCGTGCAAATGTATTAAAATGTCTTTTTCAATAGTATTTAAAAGATTACTAATTTCTTTAGAAGACAATTGTCCTTTTTCTTTTAAAAGGGTAATTACTTTTGATGGTAGGTGTTTTGTATCTATTTTCTTGTTTCCAATACAAACGTCGCAAATACCACAGGTACTATCTTTCTCTTCATCAAAATAAGAAAGTAACTGCGTACTTCTACAAACTTTATTATTAGTAACAAACTTTATAAAATGTATAGCTTTTTCTTTCTTTAAATATAAGAACTGTTTTATTTCTTTAGAAAAACGATTAATTGTTTTATCATCTTCCCTTGGTAATAAGAAAGTTAAAGAAATAGTTCCGTTTACCGGAGTGTAGGTTACTAAGTGTTGTTCTTCTAATATTTTTAAGTTCTTTATTACTTGAGTAGAAGTAATACCTGCTTTTTTAGCAAGAAAAAACTCATCTATTTTTATTTCATCTTCAAAAAGCCCGCCGTATGTTCTTAAAAGTACATTTATAAAACTCTTAAAAGAGTTGTTGTTTTTAGAGAAATTTAAAACCGTATAGTGCGTTCCAATAATTTTTAAGGTAGCTCTTTTATTGAAACTAGTATTCATCTCAACAATCCCGTAGTTAATCAGCAGCTTTAGAATTATATCTGTTTTTAAAACTTGAAAATTATATTTTTTACAGAATTCAAGGAAATTAAAAGAGAAGGTTTCTTCTAAAAGTTCTCCATTTGCAATTCTAAAAAACTGATATAGTTTTTTATGAACTGCCTTAACCTCTAAAATACTAGGTATGGATTTTTCTGTTTGTTGTTGCTGTAAATAAATATCATTCTCATTATATAATAACACACCAAAAGATTTTTCTTTATTTCTGCCGGCTCTTCCTGTTTCTTGAACGTAGTTTTCTATACTAGAAGGTAAATTATAATGAATTACTAAACCTACATTTGGTTTATCTATTCCCATACCAAAGGCATTTGTAGCAATAATAATGGGTTTTTTTTCAGTCATCCAATCGTTAAAAGCAGTTTGTTTTTCTAAGGCAGACAAACCTGCATGGTAAAACGTACTTTTAAAATTATTTGCATTTAAGAAGTTAGCCAGTTCTTTTGTTTTTTTTCTTGAGTTTACATAAATAATAGCAGGAACTTTTGTTTTTGTGAAAATTTGCAGCAACCTCCCTAGTTTGTCTTCAATTTTAAAAACTTGGTATGCTAAATTTTCTCTAAAAAAAGATTTTTTAAATGTCTGGTGGTTAGAAAGCTCTAAGTTATTTGAAATGTCTGCAAGCACCTTTTTGTTAGCGGTAGCGGTTAAAGCAATAAAAGTAACAACCGGTAGTATTTCTTTTAAAATTTTAATATTCCTGTAAGAAGGCCTAAAGTCGTGGCCCCATTCAGAGATGCAATGTGCTTCATCTATAGCAACTAAGTTTACATCTAATTCTTTTATTTTTTGTTGAATTAAAGCAGACTGTAACCTTTCTGGAGAAATATATAAGAATTTTACTTTTCCAAATTTAATTTGATCAAATAGTGTTACAATTTCATTTTGATTGCTTCCAGAGGGAATTGTAACCGCCTTAATGTCTCTCTTTTTAAGATTTGCTACTTGGTCTTGCATGAGCGCAATTAAAGGCGAAATAACAATACAAACGCCTTCTTTTGCCAAAGCAGGTATTTGAAAGCAAATAGATTTTCCCCCTCCAGTTGGTAACAATGCAATAGCATCTCTGTTTTCTAATACACAGGTTATAATTTCTTTTTGAGGTGCCCTAAAAGAAGTAAAGCCCCAATATTCTGCTAATATTTTTTCTGGTGAAATCATCATTCGCAAGAAAGCGAATTAATAATAAAATTAGTACGTTCTTCAACAGAACCAAAAGGGACATTAATTAACTCATACCCAAGTTCTGAATAAGTTGTTATGAGAAAAGTATCGATCTTTACAGATTCCTCAAAAGATTCATAGCGTTCATTATCTGTGATATGAATTTCTTTCCAAGGAGAAAAATGAAAAATTTTGGTGTATTTATAGGTATTGCTTTTTTCAATAAAATAATCAGGATATATCGTATTAAAATAATTCATGTACGCATGCACGTCAGGTATTCCTCTGTCAAAAAAAACAATTTCTTCTTTTAAGTTTTGTGCTTTGTTGTACTGTTCTTCTCTTCCCTCTAAAAGCATTTTACTGAAGAGTAATGGCTCTGTTAAAAAAAGTTGTTCAATACCTTCTTTTTTAGCTTTTAGAGTAACTTTTCTAGAAACTTCTGGCATACAGTAGAAACCTCTTTTAATAAGCTCATTTATAATAGTCGTTTTCCCAGTTCCAGGACCACCAATAAGAACAATTTTTTGTTGCATTTTACAAAAATAAATCATTCCCTCTATAAAACTAATTTTTAATGTAATTTTGTGACCTAAATATTTTGAAAATAATTTTGTGGATTCTAACCCTTGTGTATGAGTGATAAAGACGATTTTTACAGTAAATTAAAGATTCAACTAGATGATACTACAGATTTTCCTGCAGATTATTTGTATAAATTTATAGTACCAGCTTCAGAGAATCAAGTTACAGAGGTAGAAAGTATTTTCAATAACACAGGTGCAGTAATTAATACAAAAAACTCTAAAACGGGCAAGTATGTAAGTGTTTCTATAATTTTGAAATTGAATTCTTCAGATGAAATTATTACATATTATAGAAAAGTAGAAAAAATAAAAGGAATTATATCCCTATAATAAATCAGATCATGAAAAATAATATTTTATCAATTTGCACCTTATTAGTAGCTATGAATGTTTTTTCACAAAACGAGAAAACTTTAGTTACTATCAATAAAGAAAAAACAACAATAGCAGATTTTAAACGGATCTACGAAAAGAATTTAGATGCTATAGACAGCGAAGAAGCTAAAGATATTACAAATAACCTAACGCTTTATATTAATTATAAATTGAAGGTAGAAGAGGCATATACTTTAAGGTTTGACACGCTACCTTCTTATAAAAAAGAAATAGCTTCTTATAAAGATCAGCTTGCTGCGCCTTATTTGCAGGACACTACTTTTATAACTGAATTAGTAAAGGAGGTGTATTTTAGAACAAAAAATGAGGTTAAAGCAAAACATATATTAATAAGAACTTTAAAAGATGCTACACCTCAAGATACACTCATCTCTTTTAATAAAATTACAACTATTAGAAATAGAATTATTAATGGAGCAGATTTTGAAAAAGTAGCATTAGAAACTTCAGAGGATACTTCTGCTCAGGGTAATGCCGAAAAAGGTGTAGAAGGTAACAAAGGGAACCTCGGTTATTTTAGCGCTTTTAATATGGTTGCGCCTTTTGAAGATGCAGCTTACAAAACCAAAGTTGGTGAAGTTTCTATGCCATTTAGAAGTAAGTTTGGTTACCATATACTTAAAGTAGACAATTTTAGAGCAGCTAAAGGAGAAATAGAAGTAGCACATATCTTAATTTCAAACAGCACTAAATCTAGTAAAGCTAAAATTAATGAAGTATATAAAAGACTTGAGAATAAAGAGACCTTTGCTAAATTAGCGAATGCGTATTCAGACGACAGCGGTTCTAAAGCTAAAGGAGGTAAACTAAATAAGTTTGGTACAGGTAGAATGGTGAAACCATTTGAAATTACTGCTTTTTCTTTAGAAAATGAAGGTGATTTTTCTAAACCGTTTAAAACTCGTTTTGGTTGGCATATTGTAAAGCTTCTTAAAAAACATCCCATAAGATCTTTTGCAGAAATGAAACAAGAACTTACTGCAAAAATCAAGAGAAGTTCTAGAATGCAAATGTCTGAAAATGCCGTTATAAATAAATTAAAAAAGCAATATTCAATTACAGAAGATGAAGAATCTAAAAATATATTAAACAGAAAAGATATTAGAACCATATCAAAAGATTCTCTTCAAAATAATATTTTATCTATTAATGATAGCAATATTAAACAGGAAACCTTCGTTGAATACTTGAAAAACAGAAGAAATAAACCTACTTATGTATTGTTTGAAATGTTTAAAAATCAAGAGATTTTAGCATATTATAAAAAGAATTTAGTAAATACAGAACCAGAGTATGCAAACGTTTTAAAAGAATATGAAGATGGTTTGTTGCTGTTTGAATTGATGCAGCAAAAAATATGGAATAAATCCTCTAAAGATACTTTAGGCTTGAAAACGTATTTCTCTAATAATAAAGAAAAATACGGTACAAAAGAATTGAAAAATATAAAAGGGGAGGTAATGAATGATTATCAAAATTTTTTAGAAAAAGATTGGATTGCAGACTTAAGAAAAAAGAGTTCCATTAAAGTTAGTAAGAGACAATTAAAAAAACTAATTAAATTTTACCATAGGGAGTAATGAGATTTTTAAGCATACTTTTTTGCATTTTCACACTTGCTTCTTGTGACTATATTAAGTTGCAGGAGAAGGAGGCACCCACATCAGAAATTATAGCAATTGTTAATACAGATAAATTATTTAAAGAGGATTTAAAAGATTTTTTACCCAGAAATATCTCAAGAGAAGATAGTTTAATATTGGTTAAAAGTTTTATTCAAGATTGGGCCGTAAAAAAATTATTGTTAGATGCAGCAGCAAATAATAATACGCAAGAATCTTTAAAAAATATTAATAACCTTGTTCAAGATTATAAAGAAAGTCTACTCATAAATAATTTCAAAGAAGCCTTAATAAAACAACAATTAGATACTATTATTTCTGATGATGAAGTTGAGGCCTACTATTTAATAAACAACGAGAATTTTAAATTAAATGAGGTTTTAGTAAAATCTAGATACTTGTATTTTGATGCTTCAATAATTAATAAAAAGGAAATCGTAAAGTTTTTTAAATCTGAAAAAATTGAGGATGCAGAGGAACTAGAAAGACAGCAATTAAGTTTTAAAATGTATCAATTGAATGATTCTATTTGGACAGAATTGGATAAGGTTTTGTTAAAACTTCCGTTTTCTAAGGAAAATCTGTTAAAAAAATCAAAATTCATTCAAAAACAAGATTCATTAGGTTTATATTTGGTGGCTATAAAAGACGTTTTAGAAAGAAATGATATAGCACCATTAAGCTATATTAAGTCAACTATAAAGGAAATGATTTTACACAAGCGTAAAATCGAATTAATAAGAGATATTGAAAAAATAATAGTTCTGTCTCTTATACACATCTCCGAGCCCACGAGACCTCTCTACATCTCGTA
>CAJXTJ010000083.1 GCA_913061165.1 uncultured Polaribacter sp. | reverse complement strand
TCTACACGTAAGGAGTCGTCGGCAGCGTCAGATGTGTATAAGAGACAGAAAAATAACCATTGAATAAATTGTAAAAGAAGCTATTTTGTAAATATTTAAAGAAACTTATTTTAGTTTTCTAATGATGCCATTTAAGATGATAATTTAATTGGTTCTTAAAAAAAAAATAAATACTAGGAATTTATTTAGAGGAAAATAATAAACAATCATAGAAACTTTATTTAAAGATGCTTTATAAGCTAACATAGTAGGCTATATAATTCCATTTTGTTAGGAATTTTATTTAATTACTTTGACATTATTTTCCTTGGTAAATAAATTTTAATTTAGTAACTTTGAACATAAATAAATTCATTTATTATGGCTAATTCTTCCGTTATTTTAACAAATAAAAATTATCTAGCAGAAGCAAAAATTAGAGGTCATTTTGTAGTTACAGATGTGCCTATTTCTGATGGAGGAGAAGATACCGCACCAACCCCTGTAGAATATTTATTAACGGCAATTGGAGGTTGTGTTGCAATTACTTTAAGAATGTATGCAGCAAGAAGAAGTTGGGATGTTGGTGAAATTACGGTAAACGTTTTTCAATTGAAAGATGAACAAGGTTATTACCTTTCAGAAGAAATATCTTTTGAAAATGATATTACCGAAGACCAAAGAAAACGATTGTTAGTTTTCGCAGGCAAATGTCCGGTTGCCAGAATGGTAAAAGGAGAAACAAGAATTGAATCCCTAATTATATAAATTAAATTAAGATGAGAAAGATATTAGCATTTGCAGGAAGTACAAGTTCAACATCTATTAATAAACAATTAGCAACTTTTGCGGCAGAAAATTTAGAAAATACTAGTTTTGATGTTATCGATTTAAGAGATTTCGAAATGCCAATTTATAGCGAAGATGAAGAGAAAAATGGATTTTCAGAAAGCACGAAAAAATTTAGTGCTTTATTAGATGCTTATGATGGCTTTATACTTTCATTAGCAGAACACAATGGGTCTTATGCTGCAGCTTTTAAAAATATTTTTGATTGGAGTTCTAGAGTTGAAGCAAATGTTTTTAGAGATAAACCACTATTATTAATGGCAACATCTCCAGGGGGAATGGGTGGAAGGTTTGTTTTAGAAGCTGGAGTTCAAAAGTTCTCAAGAATGGGAGCTAAAGAGTTGGTTTCTTTCTCTTTTCCAAATTTTCAGGATAACTTTAAAGAAGGTAAAATGATACATGAAGACTTATTAAAAGTGTTAAAAAAACAAGTTCAAACATTTGAAAATTTTGTAAATCAATAAAAATGAAGATCACTTTATATGGCAAGCAAGGCCACGCATATACCGTTGCTTATAAGAATTTTTTAAACTCAACAGATGTACCGTATATCTACAAAGATGTTTCTAAAGATGCAGAAGCCAGAAAACATAGTAAAGAATTGTATGGTGGTGTTGTAAAATTTCCAACCTTATTTGTAGATGACGCAATTTATTTAACACCTACAACCGAAGCGTTTAATAAGATAATGCAAGATTTACGATTAAGGGCTTAAGCTTTTTTGGATTAAAAGTTAAAATCCAAGATTAAACAGCTAAAAAAAAACATTAATTATGGGAGACATTTCTAAAGATATCAATTCTAAATTTATAAGTAATAAAGTTAAAGCGTTAATAAATATAAAATATACTGCCAATTGGTTAAATAGTAAGGAAAATGAGTTTTTTAAACCATATTTAATCTCACCACAGCAATATAATATTTTGAGAATTTTACGGGGTGCAAAGGATAGAATTAAGGTGCAAATTGTAAAAGATAGAATGATAGAAAGAGCTCCAAATGCAACTCGTTTAATGGATAAGCTTTGTGATAAAAAATTAATTAAAAGGGCCAGATGTGAGCAGGATAGAAGAGTTGTTTATGTTAAAATAACGCATGAGGGATTAGATTTATTAACAAATATAGATAATAGTAATAACCTTTCTTTTCTAGAAAATATTACGGAACAAGAGGCTATTGTTTTAAGTAATCTTTTAGATAAAATGAGATAGAAAAATTTGCCAAAATATTTCCCTTGGGAAATATAAGCCTAGAATTAGTTAAACTGTAAGCTTGAGGATTAATTTGATTAGTAATAAAAAAAATGAAAAAATTTAAAACAATACAACACATAGTAACAAGTCCTTTTGTAAATATGGGACCTATAAAATTGCGGCAACCTTTACCAATACAAGGAATAGAAAATGTAGATCCGTTTTTGTTATTGCACCATTATGGCCCCTATGCAATTTCAGAATTTAACAATCCGTTCGACTTAGGGCCTCATCCGCACAGGGGTTTCGAGCCTATTACGCTACTATTTAAAGGGGAACAATTTCATAGAGACTCCTTAGGAAATGAAATGGTTGTGAAAGCAGGTGGAGTGCAATGGACTACCGCTGGAAGTGGAATTATTCATGCAGAAGCACCAACAAAAGCTTTTGTAGAAAAAGGAGGAGATTTAGAGGGAATTCAGTTATGGTTGAATTTACCAGCAAAAGATAAGATGATGACGCCTCATTATCAGCACTTAGAAGAAAAACAAATTCCAAAAGTTTTTTCTGAGGATAAAAAAGTACAATTAAATGTTATTGCAGGGCATCAAAAGAATGAATCTGGTTTGATACAAACCCAAACTGAGGTAAATGTTTTTACGGTCAAAGCAAATGAAGGAGGAAAGATAGAAATAGAAATTCCAAAACACCATCAATCATTAATTTATTTGTTAGAGGGTGAAATTTTAGTGAATGGTTTGGAAGTTTTAAAGAAAGGAGAAAATCAAATGGTCACCTTTAAGCAAGACGGAAGTACAGTTCAATTTCAAGCAACAAAAGAATCGATACTGCTGGTTTTATCAGGAAAACCAATAAGAGAAAAAATCACGCAATATGGCCCTTATGTAATGAATACACAGACAGAAGTTTTGGAAGCAATGCGCGATTATCAGCAGGGTAAAATGGGGTATTTGTATTAATCAAAAAAAGTTAAAACATGAAAAAAATAATACATAAAGCAGCATCTAGAGGGCATGCAGATCATGGTTGGTTAAAGTCGTATCATACGTTTAGTTTTGCAAATTATCAAAATTTAGAAAGAATGAATTTTGGAATGCTCCGCGTTTTAAATGACGACGTGGTGCAGCCAAAAATGGGTTTTGGAACACATCCTCATAGAAATATGGAAATTATTTCTATTCCGATTTCTGGAGCTTTATCTCACACAGATAATATAGGAAATAAACGTTCTATTGAAGTTGGAGAAGTACAAGTAATGAGTGCGGGAACTGGTCTAAAACATTCAGAATTTAATGACAGTAAAATAGCTGCTGTAAATTTTTTACAACTTTGGATTTTTCCTGAGATAGAAAATATAACTCCTTATTACAATCAAAAAATATTTGAAGCTTTAGAAAGAAAAAATAAATTTCAAGTTTTAGTTTCCCCAAAGGATAAACAAGTTGTAGGTTCTTTGCCAATTAATCAACAAGGATATATTTCGATGATCGATTTAGATAAAGGATTTGAAACAGCATATAATTTAAAAAATGGAGCTTATTTTTTCTTAATTGAAGGAGAAGTATTAATAGAAGATGAAAACCTCGAAAAAAGAGATGCTATTGGAATTATTGAAAAAGAGAAAGTCAATATCAAAGCAAATAAAGCAAGCAAATTATTGGTTATTGATGTTCCGATGATATAATAATTGAATTATAAATTTTTTAAAGCCAAAGAATCAATTTCTTTGGCTTTTTCTTTTGAAAAATAAACATATCTTGCAAAGTATTATGCATGCATAATAAATTCAATTCCAAGACTATGAAATATAAACACATTTTTGAACCGTTAGATTTAGGATTTACCACTTTAAAAAATAGAATTTTAATGGGGTCTATGCATACGGGGTTAGAAGAAGAAAAAAACGGAATTGATAAAATTGCGGCCTACTATGCAGAAAGAGCAAAAGGTGGCGTAGGACTAATTGTTACTGGAGGAATCTCTCCAAACATTCAAGGTTGGACAGGGCCTTTTGCAGCCAGAATGTCTTCAGAAAAACATGCAATACAGCATCAGAAAATTACAACAGCTGTGCATAAAGAAGGGGGTAAGATTTGTATGCAAATTTTACATTCAGGTCGTTATGGATATCATCCTTTTAACGTTGCACCTTCAAAAATAAAATCACCAATAACACCTTTTAAGCCTTTTAAATTAACAGAATCTGGAATTAAAAGAACTATTAGAGATTTTGTAAACTGTGCTGAATTATCTAAGATGGCAGGTTATGATGGTGTCGAAATCATGGGTTCTGAAGGATATTTAATCAATCAATTTATTGTTAAAAGAACGAATAAAAGATTAGATTCTTGGGGTGGTGATTATGAGAATAGAATGCGTTTGCCAATAGCGCTTGTAAAGCAGATTAGAGCTGCTGTAGGTAAAGATTTTATTATTATCTACAGACTTTCGATGCTAGATTTAGTGGAAAAAGGAAGTTCTTGGGAAGAGGTTGTGCAACTGGGTAAAGAAATTGAAAAAGCTGGGGCCACCATAATAAATACTGGTATTGGTTGGCATGAATCTAGAATCCCAACGATTGCAACATCTGTCCCAAGAGGTGCATTTACTTGGGTTACAAAAAAAATGAAAGAAGAAATATCAATTCCTTTGATAACATCTAACAGAATAAATATGCCAGAAACTGCTGAGAAAATATTATCAGACGGAGATGCGGATATGATTTCTATGGCACGTCCTTTTTTAGCAGACCCAGAATGGGTAAACAAAGCAGCGGAAGAAAAAGCAGATGAAATAAATACATGTATTGGTTGCAATCAGGCGTGTTTAGATCATGTTTTTGAACAAAAAGTAGCCAGTTGTTTGGTAAACCCTAGAGCTTGTCATGAAACGGAATTAGTTTATGAACAAACAATAAACAAGAAAAAAATAGCAGTAATTGGTGCAGGACCAGCAGGTTTGTCTGCAGCTACAATTGCAGCACAAAGAGGTCATGTAGTCACTTTATTTGATGCAGATAATGCAATTGGTGGGCAGTTTAATATGGCAAAACAAATTCCTGGTAAAGAAGAGTTTTATGAAACGTTGCGTTATTTTAATAAACAAATACTTTTACATAAAGTAACTTTAAAATTAAACACAAAAGTTTCTGTAGATGATTTACAAAAATCAGATTTTGATGAAATTATAGTAGCAACAGGTATCAAACCGAGAGTGTTAAAAATTAAAGGAATTGAACATGAAAAAGTATTAAGTTATATTGATGTTTTAAAACATAAAAAACCAGTAGGAAAAAGAGTTGCCGTAATTGGTGCTGGAGGAATTGGTTTTGACGTGTCAGAATACTTATCACACAAAGGTGAATCAACTTCCCTTAATATAGATGCCTGGTTAAAAGAATGGGGAATTGACAAAACTATTCAAGCAAGAAGTGGAATTGAGGATGTAAAACTAGAATTTGAACCTTCGCCAAGAGAGATTTTTATGTTTAAGAGAAGTGCTGGGAAGTTTGGAGGCAATTTAGGTAAAACTACAGGTTGGATTCATAGATCTAGTTTAAAGAAGAAGAAGGTTCAATTTATTAGCGAAGTGTCTTACACTAAAATAGATGATGAAGGTTTGCATTATGTTCAAAATAAAGAAAATAAAATTTTAAAAGTAGATCATATTGTTATTTGTGCAGGTCAAACACCTTTTAAAGAGTTATATCAACCGCTACTAGATGCGGGTAAAAATGTTAATGTCATAGGAGGTGCAGATTTTGCTGGAGAATTAGATGCAAAAAGAGCTATAAATCAAGGCTGTAGATTAGCTGCTAAATTGTAAATCTTTTTATACTTTTGTTTTTTAAATTTAAAAGGATGAAAAAATTATTAATTGTAATAGTATTATTTATAAGTTATTTTTCTTTTAGTCAAGAAGCTCCAGAGTTTCCTAAATATGTAGCTAAAAATTCTGCAAATATTTTTTACTATAATTATACGGAAGTGCCAAAAAAAATAAAAGTAAAGGATGATATTACAAAAAATAAAACCTTTAATTCTTTAAAAAATTATAATAATAAAATTAAAAAAATATCTTTTTTGAATACCCCAAAACTTCAGGAATTGGAGCTTACTATAAATTCTTTAGGAACACAATTATATTCTAATAGAGACCTAGCAGAAAAAGTTAGAAAAAAAGTAGAAATTACTATTGTACCAATTAGAGATAGCATTGGTGTTCATGAAAAGACTTTAAATGACGATTTAAAAAGTTTTTTATCTAGAAAACAGTTTAAAAAGTGGTTAAAATACCAGAGAGAACAAAAAAGAAAATTATTACCAAAGCCTCCTAAAAGACAAACGGCACCTCCCTCTTCTGGCATGAATAATAATAGAGGAAGAAGAGGAACTTCTGGTATGGGTGGCAGAAGGTTTTAATAAGTATCTATTTTTAATAATTTATAAGTCTTTAAAAACTATACTTTTCTACAAGTTTAAGAAACAAAATACCGATATTTGTCGCTTAACTAACTAATTAATTACAACAACTAACTAAATATGGGAATGAATAAAAATACAGTGCTTGCCTGGGCAACATTTATAATGATACTTGTTGGGTTAGGTTTAATTGCGCTGGGTGCTTTTAGATATAATGAAATTGCAGGATGGGGTTTTGCATCTGTAGGTGTTGGTTTCTTTGCTATTGCATGGGTTTTTAACGCCTTAAAAGGAAGAGTTTAATTATTTTTTATTAGTAGAATAGCGAACCTTAACTACAATAAATTTCAAAAAATACAAGATATGAGTGACGATAAGAAAGTTATCTTTTCGATGAATAAGTTGTCTAAAACTTATCAATCAACAGGTAAACAGGTTTTAAAAGATATTTATTTAAGTTTTTTCTATGGTGCAAAAATCGGGATTCTTGGTTTAAACGGTTCTGGTAAATCGACATTACTAAAAATAATAGCGGGTGTAGAAAAGAATTACCAAGGAGACGTTTCTTTTTCACCAGGTTATAATGTTGGTTATTTAGAACAAGAACCGCAGTTGGATCCAGAAAAAACAGTTTTAGAAATTGTAAAAGAAGGAGTTGCAGAAACGGTTGCAATTCTTGATGAATACAATAAAATAAACGATATGTTTGGATTGGAAGAGGTGTATTCTGATGCAGATAAGATGGATAAGCTAATGGCGCAGCAGGCAGAATTACAGGATAAAATTGATGCAGCAAATGCTTGGGAATTAGATACCAAATTAGAGATTGCAATGGATGCCCTGAGAACACCAGACTCTGATAAGAAGATAGGAGTGCTTTCTGGTGGAGAAAAACGAAGAGTTGCACTTTGTAGATTGCTTTTGCAGGAACCAGAAATTTTATTATTAGATGAACCAACAAACCATTTAGATGCAGAATCTGTTCATTGGTTAGAGCACCATTTAGCACAATATAAAGGTACTGTTATTGCCGTAACACATGATAGATACTTCTTAGACAATGTAGCGGGTTGGATTTTAGAATTGGATAGAGGAGAAGGCATTCCTTGGAAAGGGAATTACTCTTCTTGGTTAGATCAAAAATCTCAAAGAATGGCGAAAGAAAGTAAAACAGCTTCTAAACGTCAGAAAACTTTAGAAAGAGAATTAGAATGGGTAAGACAAGGTGCTAAAGGAAGGCAAACAAAGCAAAAAGCTCGTTTAAAAAATTATGATAAATTAATGAGTCAAGACCAAAAACAGGTCGATGAAAAACTTGAAATATATATACCAAATGGTCCGCGTTTAGGAACCAATGTTATTGAAGCAAGTGGCGTTTCTAAAGCATTTGGAGATAAGTTATTATATGAAAATTTAGAATTTAACCTTCCACAAGCAGGAATTGTAGGTATTATTGGGCCAAACGGTGCAGGTAAAACTACTATATTTAAAATGATCATGGGTGAGGAAAAGCCCGATGCAGGAAGCTTTAATGTAGGAGAAACTGCAAAAATAGCATATGTAGATCAAGCACATTCTAATATAGATCCTGAGCAAACAATATGGCAGAATTTTTCTGATGGTCAGGATTTGGTAATGATGGGTGGTAAGCAAGTAAACTCTCGTGCATATTTAAGTCGTTTTAATTTTTCTGGAAGTGAACAAAATAAAAAAGTAAATACTCTTTCTGGTGGTGAACGGAACAGGTTGCATTTAGCAATGACCTTAAAAGAAGAAGGAAATGTTTTATTATTAGATGAGCCAACAAACGATTTGGATGTAAATACACTAAGAGCTTTAGAAGAAGGTTTAGAAAATTTTGCAGGTTGTGCAGTCGTTATTAGTCATGATAGATGGTTCTTAGATAGAGTTTGTACACATATATTAGCTTTTGAAGGTAATAGTGAAGTGTATTTCTTTGAAGGATCTTTTTCGGAGTATGAAGAAAATAAAAAGAATCGTTTGGGTGGAGATTTAATGCCAAAACGTATTAAATACAAGAAGTTAATTCGATAATTTTTAGTAATTATATTTTTATTAAAAAAGCAGCTAAATTATTAGCTGTTTTTTGTGTATATCGGTTTTTTTGTGCTTTGCATTAAGATGAAAACTCTAATTATTATTCGATTTTCACTAGACAAAAGAGATTGTTTTTTTGTTGAATATATGCTTGGATGCAATTTGTAGGGTGCACGAATTTATAATTTTCTAAAGGATTAAATTTTTTATTTTTAAGCAAAAACAAACCTTCAAAATCGGTTATTCCACAGACAGTGTGTCTTGCTATTCTATAGGTTTCCTCATTTATTACTTCTTTAATATTAAACCAAGCTCCGCTTCCTAAACCTCCCAACCATGTACCGTTTATTAAATTAAAAATTTCTAAATCTGGATATTCGCTTCCTTTTAAATCAGGTTTTTCGTCAAATTTATTAAAAAAAGTAGTTCTATATTCTTTTAAAATAGATCTATTCTTATAGTTGCCTGTCTCTTATACACATCTCCGAGCCCACGAGACCTCTCTACATCTCGTA
>CAJXTJ010000082.1 GCA_913061165.1 uncultured Polaribacter sp. | reverse complement strand
AGATGTAGAGAGGTCTCGTGGGCTCGGAGATGTGTATAAGAGACAGGTAGAAGGTAGTTATATACGTAAGCAATATCCCATTACAAAAGGTAGACTTATAGGTCGTGAAGTAAGAGAAAGACCGTTAAAAGCAGACTATGTGCTTCAATATAACAATAGAAACCTTGCGGTTATAGAAGCTAAAGCATCAGATAAGTATTATACAGAAGGCTTGCCACAAGCTAAAAATTATGCAGAACGATTACAGTTGAGGTTTACTTATGCTACAAATGGTTTAAAGATTTATCAAGTAGATTTAGAAAAAGCACAAGAAAACGATGTAGCAAAGTTCCCATCACCAGAAGCGTTATGGGAAAAGATATATCCTACAGAAATAAAATGGAGAGAACGTCTCTTTAAAATTCCTTTTGAAGATAGAGGTGGTACTTGGCAACCTCGTTACTATCAAAATAATGCTATTACTAAAAGTATAGAAGCTGTAGCCAAAGGGAAAGATAGAATTTTATTAACGTTAGCCACAGGAACAGGGAAAACAGCTATATCATTTCAAATAGCTTGGAAGTTATTTAAAGCTAAATGGAATTTAACAGCTAAAACAAATAATTACCACGAGCGAAGCCCAAGAATATTATTTTTAGCAGATAGAAACATATTAGCAGATCAGGCTTTTAACTCTTTTAATGCTTTTGATGAGGATGCACTTATAAGAATAACCCCTAAAGACATTAAGAAAAAAGGGAGAGTGCCTAAAAATGGGAGCTTATTTTTCACCATTTTTCAAAGCTTTATGAGTGGTCCAAACGAAACACCTTATTTTGGAGAATATCCAGAAGATTTCTTTGACTTTATTATTATAGATGAGTGTCATAGAGGTGGCGCAAATGATGAAAGTTCTTGGCGTGCCATTATGGATTATTTTAGTCCAGCAGTTCAGTTAGGTCTTACAGCAACTCCTAGACGTGTTGTAAATGGAGATACGTATGATTACTTTGGGGAACCCGTTTATGAGTATAGCTTAAAAGAAGGGATAAATGATGGCTTTTTGACTCCCTTTAAAGTTAAGGAAATTAGTACTACCGCAGATACATATACGTATGACCCCGAAGATGATGTAGAGGGAGAATTAGAAGAAGGTAAAGAGTATAAAGAAAGTGATTTTAATAGAACCATAGAAATGGAAGCACGCGAAGAATATCGTGTAAAGCTATTTATGGATGCTATTAACCAAAACCATAAAACCTTAGTTTTTTGTGCCACACAAAAGCACGCAGCATTTGTAAGAGATTTAATTAATCAATACGCTAAAAGTAAAAATACAAATTACTGCCATAGAGTAACCGCAGATGATGGTAAATTAGGAGAGCAATACTTAAAAGCTTTTCAGGATAACGAAAAGTTGATCCCTACTATTTTAACAACAAGTCAAAAATTAAGTACAGGAGTAGATGCCCCAGAGATTAGAAATATAGTGTTGCTTAGAACTGTAAATTCAATGGTAGAGTTTAAACAAATAGTAGGAAGAGGTACACGGCTATTTAAAAATAAAGCATTTTTTACAATCTATGATTTTGTAAAAGCACATAAACACTTTCAAGATCCAGAATGGGATGGACCTCCTTTGCCTCCTCAAATACCAGATAATAAGCCTGGAGATGGAGATGAAGAAGTTTGTGAAGATTGCGGCAGAGTAAACTGCATTTGTGCGAAAGAACCAGAAGAGCCTTGCTATAAGTGTGGGTATACTCCTTGTAGATGTCAAACAGCAAAAAAAATGGTAAAAGTCACCTTGTCTGACAGGAAAACAAGAGAGTTAGATTCTATGGTTAAAACCTCATTTTGGAGTCCAGATGGAAAACCAATTTCAGCAGAACAATTTATTAAAAAGTTATTTGGAGATTTACCCTCTTTAGTCAAAACCGAAGATGAGTTGAGAAAGATTTGGAGCATTCCTTCTACTAGAAAAAAGCTACTTGAAGAATTAACAGAAAAAGGCTATTCTGAAGAGCAATTGGAAGACCTAAGAAAAGTAATTCACGGTGAAGAAAGTGACTTGTTTGATGTGCTTTCTTATATAGCCTATCACAAAGATTTAGTGCCTAGATTAGACCGTGCAGAAAGGGCTAAAATTCATTTGGAAACGTACAGCATAGAGCAACAAGATTTTTTAAATTTTGTAATTAAACAGTATGTACAAGTTGGAGTAAGGGAATTAGATGATGCTAAAATAAAAGCATTGTTAGAGTTGAGGTATCACTCATTATCTGATGCTAAAGAAAAGTTGGGAGATATTGGGTCTATTAGAAATGCTTTTATCAACTTTCAGCAATATTTATATAGTCCTGCTAGTTAAAATTAGAATATGGTTATAAGTTTTGATGCTAAACAATTAGAAGAAAAATTTACTGAGGCAGAAGAGAGTTTATTGGACTCAAATAATGCAAAAAATCTGTGCTATGACAATTATGATTGTACAACATTTGATGATTTAAATCAGGATTTTTTGGGGGAGATAAGTCAAAAATCTGTTGTTTATTGTATTTGGACGGGTAATGAAAAAAAGAATCTTCAGCCAAGATATATTGGCCACGTCGCTGGAAAGTATTCAAGACAGAGAATGAGAAATCATTTGGCTAAAAAACATAAAAAAACAGGAGCTCAATTGAAGAATACAATGACATCTTTGGCTAATAAAGAAATAGTTGCTGTTTCTTATTTAGTTACAGAACCACACTATATGCGTAAAGCTTTAGAAGATTGGTTAATTGCAAAACATTGCGATAGATTAACTTGGAATAAAGCAGGAAAAACTAAATAGATAAAAAATATTAACCTATCTTATAGAATCATAAAGGTGTACAATTCGGAGCACCTACTTATTTGAAATACTGTAACTATTTAATTATTAATTAATTAAAGTGAGGAGTTCGAGTCTCGTCCAGACCGCAAAATTTCCTTCTTCAAGGAAAATTAAAATGTTGTGTTGTCCCGATTAATTTCGGGAAGTGGTTTAGAAATAGACCGATGAGAAGCTTATCCAAATGGATGGGCTTTTTTTGTTTTAGAGCGTTTCTACCTGTTATTAGATTGATATCAAGAATAAGACATCATAATCATAAAAGTCTATTTTATAAAGAGCCTTATCGTAATCTGATGCGGTTTCACATATATTGCCATCACGACTTAAATAATTGGCGATGGATTTTTGTAACTCCAATTCGTCTTCAGCAATTAGGTATTTCATGAATCTAATTTAATAAAGTAAAATTAGAATTGGATTCTAAACGAATTCTAAAGATGAAAAATAGTCGAATATGGCTTCACTATTCCTAAAATAGAAACAATTATAAAAATCAAGTTGTCATTAATATTATATTAGAATAAAAAAATATTAATTTTTTTTATATTTATAGATACTTAAAGTTTTCAATATGAGTAAAATAACTATTTTATTTTTAGCGGTCTTATTTGCTACAATCGGTTGCAGTGATGATAGTGGTGGAATAGAAGAAAACATTTTTACAGGTAATCTTACCCTTGATACTCAAGAAAAAGTAGATAATTTCAACTACACTTCAATTGATGGATCTTTAAAGATTGGTATTGGGTTTAATGGTCAAGACTCTAACATTACAGATTTATCGAACTTGTCTACCCTTACTTCGGTTAATTTTTTATCAATTGATTATAACTCGCAGCTAGTTAGTTTAAAGGGGTTTGAAAACGTAAAGACTATTAATAAACTATATATTTCTCATAATGAACAGTTGTCAGATATATCTGCTTTATCAAATTTGGAAGTAGGAGTTAATGAACTATCTATGAGGAGTCTCCCTTCTCTTGAAAGTTTAGGTGGACTTAAAATGAGACCTAACGCTAGACAAATATATATAAGAGAAGCGGGAATAATAAGTGTAGATGAGTTTGAAAGTTTAGTAACCATTAAAACGTTAAGATTAAATAGCCTTCCTAATCTAAATTCTGTTCAGGGCTTAATTAACTTAAAAACTATCGACGAAAATTTGACCTTATATGAGTTGCCAAAACTTAAAAGTCTAGAAGGTTTTAATAACTTACAAGCTATACCTGCTGAGATTAATTTTAGAGATATGGGATTTATTAATTTTGAGGGATTTAATAATGTGATTTCGGCAAAAGAAATTAATGTTGAAGACTGTCCGGACTTAACGTCACTAACTGGGTTTGATAGTCTTGAAGAGATAGATGGAAATTTAGGTATTAATAACTGTGAAAATTTAGAAAGCACTGGAGATTTTGATAACCTTACAGTTATTAAAGGGAGCTTAAACATAGATACAGTAGATTCTTTAAATAGTTTAGAAGGTTTTTCTGCTTTAACTAAACTTGGAGGTTTATATTTAAATAGTTGTACAGCTTTAACTTCATTAGAAGGTTTGCATAATCTTACTTTTGGAGCAAGTGGTCTATTTTTAAGTAGCTTACCTAATTTGGAAAGTATAGAAGCGTTAAGTAATTGGACAGGAGATGTTTATTCAAGTTCTTCCACAGGTGTGTTTATCTCTAATTTATCAAAGCTGAATTCATTGGAAGGTCTTAATTTTCAAAAAATTTACACCTTTAAATTAGAAAACCTTCCTAATTTAAGCTCATTAGTTGGTGCTGAAGATATCACAACAATTAATAGGTTGATTATAGATAATGTTTCTATTAACGATTTAGCTGGTTTGAATAGTTTAAAATACGTTCACGAAACTAATATAGATAATTGTAATTTGTTGCAAAATCTGGATGGTACAAACCTTATTGATGATGATGTAGTAACTTCAAGCTACTATAGTAAAATTTCTATACACAATAATCCACAACTATCAAATTATTGCGGCTTTACTGAATATGCAAATAACACTCAATATCTTTATGTAGGCTGTACCGGTAATCAATATAATCCAGATAAGTCCCTAATTAGGTCTAATACCGAGTGCAGTCAATAAATAGTTAGAAGTTCTGTAAAGCCCTTTTGTTTTTTTTTGATTGATAGTAATTGTATGTGTAAAAAAATAAGAATACAAAAACCCCGAAGTTTAAACTTCGAGGTTTCTAAATTTTAAAAGTATAAAAATTAATTGTCGTTATCGGTCTTAACCTTCATTTTGGTTTCGCCGTCTTCTTTTTTAATTTTTACTTTTTTGTCTTCGGTTTCCATTTTAATTTTGGTTTCATCACCGTCAACTTTTTTCTTAACCTGAGCTCCTTCATCCTGCATTTCTTCTACCATTTCTTCAGCTTCAGTCTTTTTTTGATCCCGACAAGAAGTCAATGGTGCTAGAAATAATGCGGCTAAGGCAATCATTGCTATTTTCTTCATAATAATTGGTTTTTATTTATTGGTTGGTGTATAATTTACATGTCATCAGTACCACCGGTACCAGTGTTTTCTTTGACTTCGTCAACACCTTCTTCAATGGCGTCTCCGGTGTCATCAACAGCGTCTTCAATAGCGTCACCGGCATCATCCATAGAATCTTCTACGTCATCTGCTACATCCTCCATGTCGTCAGCTTTTTTATTGGTGTCTCTACAAGACACAAAACTGGTGCTAAATGCAGCTACTAATGCTAAACTTAAAATTATTTTTTTCATGATTTCTGGGTTTTTGTTGTTAGGTTATAAATTTAATTGTCGTCGCCAATTTTATCAATCTCTTCGTTAACCTCTTTGTTAACTTCCTTATCCACTTCTTTAGCTGTTCTTTCTAGAATCCCTTCAGTTTCTTCTGCAGGCACTTCTTTTTCAACTTTTACTTCACGAACAACTTCTTTGGTTTCAGTTTTAGTGTCTCTACACGAAGTAGTGGAGAATCCTACTAATGCCAATGCGGCTACAATAAATACTTTTTTCATAATTGGTTTGTGTTAAATTATGTGACAAATCTATGTATTTTAACAGTTGGCATATTGTAAAGTTTTATTAAAATTTAAATCCAAAGGCTTTAAAATAAGTAGATTTAAAAGAAAAAATGAACTTTAAGAGCTTATATCAATTCCTTCGGAACCTACAGAAAAGCAATAATAAGGAATGGATGGACGCACACCGTGGAGAATATCATACTGTACGTGATTCATATATTGATTGGTTAAACGAAATGGACATGAAATTGGCCGCTATTGATCCTGATTATACACCCACCACAGGTAAAAAAGCCATCAATCGTATAAATAACAACCTGATGTTTCATCCCAATAAACCTATTTATAAAGATCATTTTGGAGCGGGTTTGGATCAAGAAAGCAAACAAGGTGATTTTTACATCCACTTAGGGGTTAATGAGTCGTTTATTGGAGGCGGGTACTGGCACCCGTCTTCTAAAATTTTAAAAAGTATCCGCGCAGCGATAGATTATAATGGAGAGGAACTAAAAAGCATCCTGCATAAAAAGAGTTTTAAATCCATGTTTGGGGATATGATTGTTGATGATCCTCTTAAAACATCCCCGAAAGGATACTCCCAAGACCATAAGCATATTGATTTATTGCGACGAAAATCGTTTGCCGTTTCGTGTCCACTTACCCAAAAAGAAGTAATAGCTGCCGATTTTGAAGAAAAGGTTATCGCTATTTACAAAGAAATGTTGCCTTTTAGGCGGTACTTAAATAAGGCCGTTACTGTGTAAGGTGTTTATATAATCTAAAGTAATAGTTGTCGCTCCCGTATTACTATTTACAAAATGTCCAGCAATCATCCCGGCTTTCTCTCTGAAAGGGACATTTGTGACCAACTTGTTTAAAACTTCAAAAGCCTCTTCTTTTGAATTTACAGCATATAAACCTGCTAACTGTTGTAAACGTTTGGCTTCCGGAAAATTTTCAAAGTTGCTTCCAATTACAATGGGAACGCCAAAAGTAGCGGGTTCAAGAATGTTGTGTAAGCCTGTTTTTCCCATCGCTCCACCTACATACGCAATATCGGCATAGCTGTATATTTTGGTGAGTAGGCCAATAGTATCAATAATAAAGACAGAATACTCAACTAGGTTTTTTCCTTCTTTTTCAGAATATAAAACGGATGAGGGTTGTAGTTTTCTTCTGAATTGCTCAATTTTTGAGGCGTCTATATTATGAGGCGCAAGAATAAATTTAACATTTTCGGTTGCTTCATTTATATACTTTACTAATACTGCTTCGTCTTCGGGCCAAGTACTTCCACAGACAATGCAAAGCGAGTTTCCTTTAAACGTTTCAATGAAGGATACCGTGTTATCTTGTTCAATTTGGTGTGAAACCCGATCAAAACGCGTATCGCCGCTCACGGTTACTTGGGTAATATTAATTTCGTGTAATAATTTTTCTGAAATTTTATCTTGCACAAAAATATGGTCGAAGGTTTTTAATGCCTTTCGCATAAAAGTACCGTAGCCTTTAAAAAAGAGTTGTTCTTTTCGAAATAAACCAGAAACCAATAGCGTAGGTATATTTTGGTTTTTTAATTCGAATAGATAATTGGGCCAAAACTCATATTTCACAAATAAAACCAACGATGGATGAACGGCATTGATAAATTTTTTAGCATTCGGTAAGGTGTCTAACGGAAGATAAACAACCACATCGGCTATCGGAGTATTTTTTTTTACTTCATAACCAGAAGGAGAAAAGAAGGAAACTATAATTTTATGGGTTGGAAACTTCTTTTTTACAGCCTCCATGATGGGAACTCCTTGTTCAAACTCTCCTAGCGAGGCACAATGAAACCAAATGGTTTTATCTTCTGCTGTAATATGTTGTGCTAATCTTTTAAAAACAGTTTGTCGCCCTGAAACAAAAAGTTTCATTTTTTTACTGAAAAATTGCGCGATCCATATAAACAGGTAACTAATTCGGGTTAAAAAACTATATAAAATGCGCATATAAAAAATTTACATTGCTAAAATACGGTATTATACTATTATTAGAAATTTATAGTTATAACTATTGAAGTTTTACACAACGATACCTGCATTTTTCTATTAAAAAACGTTAGTGTTTGCCCTATTTCTCCTTGAATACTAAAATAAAATTGGTTTAACAAAAAATTAGTACGATTATAAATGGTTGGCACGGTTTTTTATATAATTTAGAACATTAAAATAGAAGAAGAAAGATATGCGAATTATGAAAAAGAATTTAAAGGTATTATTCCTTGCTGTATTTGTTGCCGTCGCATCATGCAGTTTTACTACCAAAGAGTTTAACGACACCGATAAAGATAAAGTACTTATAGACCTCATAACCTATGTGTTGCAAAAAGGACATTATAGTCCGTCTGACATAAATGATGAGTTTTCCACAGAGGTATATAAAGATTTTATCAATGGGTTGGATCCATTAAAACGATATTTCCTTGCTTCAGATATTGAAGAGTTCAGTAAATATAAAACGGAGATTGACGATCAAATTAAAAGCAAAGATCTTACTTTTTTCAATTTGGTGTACAACCGGTTACAAAAGCGAATGGAAGATGTGAAAAAAATCTATCCTGAAGTGCTAAATAAACCATTTGATTATACCGTTGATGAATCTATTGACGTAGATTATGATAATATTGATTATGTATCTTCAAATAAAGAATTAAAAGAACGCTGGAGAAAACAGCTGAAATTCTCTACCATCTCTAACTACTACGATAAAGTAGAAGGTAATAAAACCAAGTTAGAGAAAGACACTAAAAATGAAAAGAAAAAAGAAGCAAACGCAACACCAAAAACTGATAAAGAATTAGAAGTTGAGGCTCGAGAAACATCAAAAACGTCGTTAGATGAATATTTTGATTTTACAACCGACTTAGAACGAAAAGACTATTTCGCTATCTTTTTAACGACTATAGTCGAGGAGTTTGACCCGCATACCAACTATTTTGCTCCACCAGACAAAGACCGTTTCGATCTTAGAATGAGCGGACGATTAGAGGGTATTGGTGCCCGACTTCAAAAGAAAAATGATTATATAAAAGTAATTGAAGTGATAAGCGGGGGTCCCGTTTGGCGTGGGGATCATTTACAGGTAGGAGATCTTATTACTAAAGTGAAACAAGAGGATGAAGACGAATCTGTGAGTGTTGTAGGGATGCGCGTAGATGACGCCGTAAAATTAATTAAAGGCCCTAAAGGAACCAAAGTAACTTTAACTGTAAAACGTGTAGACGGTTCAATTGAAGAAGAAACGATAACGCGTGATGTGGTCGAACTAGAAGAAACCTATGCTAAATCTTCTCTTATTGAAAAAGAAAATAACACGTATGGACTCATAAACCTTCCGCAGTTTTATTTTAATATGGAAGATTATAAAGAACGAAATGCAGCTAGTGATGTTAAAAAAGAAGTGGAGCGTCTTAAAGAAGAAGGAATGGAAGGATTAGTCCTTGACCTCCGTGGCAATGGCGGCGGTTCGTTACGAACTGCAGTGGATATAGC
>CAJXTJ010000081.1 GCA_913061165.1 uncultured Polaribacter sp. | reverse complement strand
CTGTAGAAGAAATTTACGATGTTAAAGTTAGAAAATTTTCATTTTTAAAATCTGCTGGCGTAATTGTAGGTTCATACGTCACAGTAGTTATTGTGGCCGTAGCTTCTGTTGTGTTGATGTTTGGTCTATGATATAACCATAGGCATATCTTCTGCAGTCAATTCAGCTATTTCTAAGCTACGTAAATAGGTTAAACTTAAATTTAGTATATTTAGAATGCAAACCAATAAATTATGAAAAAACTAATGCTACTTTCGTTTGTTATTCTTTTTGCTTCATATAGCTGCTCGCCTACTATTAATAGACCTTTGTTTGCTAAAAGCGATAATGCAAAGGAATTAATCCTGTCTAAGTATGGTAAACCTTCAAAGGTTGAAATTCAATTAGGAAAAGAAAAATGGACATATAACTATAGTAGTAAGCATAAGAGTAACAGAACTGTTGTCTTTGATAATTACGGTAAAATCATAACCAACAAGAAACACTATAAGCCTTTTCATATGAGAACAGGGCTTAATAAATACGGATATATCTCCGTTGGGATTATACTTTCTTTACGTATAATATTTGGCCCTTTTCCTGCTTTACTTTAAAAAAGTAATACCTAAACCATAGGCATATCTTCCTCTTTAAGTTCAGCTATTTCTATACCTCTTAAATAAGTTAAACTAACATTTATAGATGAATGTCCCATAGCTTTAATTGGTGGATAGGCTTATCTACTTCAGAAAGTTTAAGTAAAAAATTAATTTTGTACATTGGGGTTATGAAAAAATTAATACTATTACTATTTATTCCACTTGTTTCTTTTAGCCAACAAATTACGGTAACATCCACTGATGATGAATCTTTTGTTTTTTCACAAGAAACGCTTGATTATCTAACAAACGAATGGTCTCAATTATCAGAAAACCCTCAAT
The DNA here is from genome assembly GCA_913061165.1 of uncultured Polaribacter sp. GTDB lineage: Bacteria > Bacteroidota > Bacteroidia > Flavobacteriales > Flavobacteriaceae > Polaribacter. The sequence goes on along the minus strand of CAJXTJ010000081.1, from coordinate 8,738 downwards.
TAGGTTTATTCCAAAGTTTTTCAGCGATAACATATTTTGACTTTGATGAGGATGGATTTAAAGATGTAATAGTCAATACAGCAATCAGCAACTACGCAGAAAATGTAATTTGTATATTTTTCTGGGATGAAGCATCTCAAAAATATATTGAAAACAACCAGTATATGATGTTGGTACAAGGAGAAGCATCACTTTGGGATGATAGCGTTGGAGATTTTAATGGAGATGGATTAAATGACGTGTATGTCCCTGTAAGTAACTATCACGGAGAAGAAGGACAACAACCAGATTATTATCCATATGAAAATGCATCTAATATGCCTGGACATTTATTTTTAAACAATGGCTCTGGTTTTGATTCACAATTTATAGACACAAGTATTCACGATGGTTATGGGTATCCTAATTACGAAAGAGGATTTGCATTGGATATAGACAATGATGACGTTTTAGATATTATAGTTCCGTCAGTTAATCAACACCCAGAAAACACCCCAGCAAATAATTTTTTAGCTACCAAGTATAATGTGACAAATGAAAACGAAATTACTTATGAACTTATTTATCAGTGGGAAGACACATATAACACTTCTTCTGGCTTCTATATGCAATCACACTCTGTGGTTGTTACAGAATATAATGATAAAATCTATATTTTGTATCAAGGCAATGAAACACCAAGTTCGAATGGGTATCAATATGCAACTCCAGAAGTTTCAGTATATTCTAAAGAAATTGATGATAATGGAGATTTCATTTTATTAGACAAATTTAGACTTGAAAGAGGTGGTATTGTTAACCAAGATGGGTATGTAAATAGAGAAACTTTTTACATTAATGATTTAGATGGAGATGGGGATGAAGAATTTGTTATTCAAATGTTTACTATTGATGCTGTACCTCACGGGGGATTACACGTATTTGACCATACAGGGCAGGAGATTACTCAAGATTGGTTTATTGAAGACGCTTACCTTGGGCATTCAGCTAACGGCTTTTACTGTGAAGATTTAAATAATGACGGTTACAAAGATTTAATAATGGTTGACGTGTTTACCGAGAATGCTGCTGAAACGGTTATATATTTAAATAATGGAGAGCAGTTTATTCAAAAAACAATTGAATTAGATGGTTCAGGCTGGTGTTATCCTATTGACGTCAATAACGATGGTTTTTTTGAATTATTAAAATTTGATGTAGCACAAACCCAACAAACAGAAATCACTTTTGGAGTGGGTTTAAATTATTTAGATTACACTGACGCATTATCATTAGAAGATTCTTCATTTAACAAAATTTACTTGCATCCAAATCCATCATCTGACTTTGTTCACATAAAAGGAACGGACAAAGAATTAGAGGCAATAGTTACAGACATATTAGGAAAACAAGTAATGAGGGTATACATTAAAGACAAACTTGATATAAGCATTTTAGAAAAAGGCATTTATATAGTTAATCTTACAGACGGAATAAACTCCACAACTCATAAGATTATTAAAGATTAAACCATAGGCATATCCTCTTCCTTTAGTTCTGCTATCTCTAAACCTCTTAAGTAGGTTAAACTTACATTTATAGATGAATGCCCCATAGCTTTCTGTAGCTTGGTTATAGAGCCTGTACGCTTAAAGATTTCTATTGCACCTGAATGTCTAAATGAATACAATGTTTGTCCTTGTTCAAGTGTGCTTGATTGTCTCTTAAAACGACTCCAAAGGGTCTTAAAATAGTCTTGGTTTAAAGGTTGAGGTCTATTAGAAAAGATATTATGATGCCGTTCTCCTTTTACAAGAATATCCCTAATATAAGAGGGTACAGGTACAATTCTATTCCTACCTGATTTGTTTCTATTTCCTGATAAATGAATGTATTTAAGGTCATTAGAAAAATCACTCCAAGTAAGTTCTCTTATCTCCCGATGTGGTCTTAAAAGACATCCATAAGTCATTAAACAACATAGATATAAATTTGAGTTGTAGGCCTTAATATCATCAAGGGTTTTAGCTATTTCTTTAAAGGGTTTGTTGAGGATAGCTTTAGCCTTTTTACTTTTTATGTTTAATAGTGGATTTTGTTCCATCCCCTGTCGGATGGCTTCATTTATAAGAACATTTAAATGTCTTCTAATGGTATTATACGAAACTCCTGACGAATATTTATCAAGATATAAATTGACGTGAACAAGAGTTAAAATATTACCGTTCATAACGGTTGTAATTGCATTATAAACACCTTGGAGCATCATCTTGTATTTACTTGAGTACAATCCTTTGAGTTTAGTTTCCAACGCTCTTGTTAGGTAATCCTTATCAGATAATTTTCCACTTATAATCTCATTATTTCTATAAGATTCTAATACTCCTCCATTAAGGAGATAATTATAAACCTCAGCGGCTAATAGATTACCAATAGATTTTCGCTGTTCTAAAGGGAATGAATTGGGATTGGTCTCAGAGCCAATACGACTTCCATTGTAGAGCCTATAGCGTTTGTTTTCGATGAAGAATGAGATAAATACTTTTTGATTTGGGTTGGTATTTACCTTTGGGTAATTTAATTTCATTTGGCAGCTGTAAGACAGTTAAACTTCGTTTGACTGTATAACTACTTGTAAATCAACTAAATAATTAGTTAGAGCATCTGACTCATAATCAGAGGGTCCTTGGTTCGAGCCCAAGTGGGACCACTTTTAAAAACAAAGCCTTACAGAGATGTAGGGCTTTTTTATTGCTCTTCACTCTCTAACCATTCTCGAAAAGCTTCTAAAAGCATACCTCAAATTAATTTCTAAATATCTCAAAGAACAGGTTAAATTTAATAAAATTGACAGATATTTCTTTACAATCAATACTAGTTTTTTGTATAGAGGCGTTTCTATTCTTCTACTTATTGTTAGTTAATCTGCTAACATATTTCCCAATTACATCGAACTCTAAATTAACGGTATCGGTTAATGCTAAATCTTTAAAAGAAGTATTATTGTAAGTATAAGGTATAATTGCAACACTAAAAGAAGTGTTTGTAGAATTTATTACGGTTAAACTCACACCATTTACTGTTATAGATCCTTTTTCTATGGTAATATTGTTTTGTTTTGAATAATAGGTAAACGTAAAAACAGTGCTTCCGTTTTGATTTTCAATAGCTGAACAAGTGCCTGTTTCGTCCACATGACCTTGCACAATATGGCCGTCAAGTCTATCTCCAAGTTTCATTCCACGTTCTAAGTTTACAAAAGAATTTATTTGAAAACTACCTACGGTTGTTTTATCTAAAGTTTCTTTTATCGCTGTTACAGTATATTCATCACCTTTAATACCAACTACAGTTAAACAAACACCATTATGAGCAATACTCTGGTCTATCTTTAACTCACTAGTAATAGTGCTTTTAATTGTTAAGTGAAGGTTTTCTTGTTCTTTAACTAAGTTTGTAATTTCCCCAAGTGTCTCAATAATTCCTGTAAACATTTCCCTAAATTTTAGTTACTTTTGTAGAATATCAAAATTAAGTATATTACAAGAGTTATGGGGGATAAAACTGATAAAATAATTGTTGGAATTTCAATAGGAGATTTAAACGGAATAGGAATAGAGGTTATTCTAAAAACTTTTGAAGATAAAAGAATGCTAGATTTTTGTACACCTGTTTTATTTGGGTCCACCAAAGTAATCTCATATCACAAGAAGGCTTTAGATATCGAACTACCTGTGCATGGGATTTCTGCAATAAGTCAATTAAATCATTCAAAAATAAACGTTCTAAATATTTGGAAAGAAGAGGTTTCTATTGAATTAGGTCAGGCAACTAAAACTTCAGGGGTCTATGCAGCCAAATCTTTAGAAGAAGCTGTTAAGTCTTTAAAAGAACGTACTATAGATGTTTTATTAACTGCGCCAATTAATAAGGAAACAATCCAGTCAGAAAACTTTAATTTTCCTGGGCATACAGAATATTTAGAAGCTCATTTAGAAGGGGATAGTTTAATGATTTTAATGACAGATCAATTAAAAATTGGTTTAATTACCGGCCATATTCCTATTTCCAAGGTTGCAGAAGCAATTACCCCAGTACTTATTAAAGAAAAAGTAGAAACAATGTATGCGTCTTTGAAAAGTGATTTTGGAATTACAAAACCAAAAATTGCCGTTTTAGCGTTAAATCCGCATTGCGGAGATAAGGGTGTAATAGGTGAAGAAGATGATGCGATAATAAAACCAACCATTGCTGAAATTGCAGCGTCTGGGAAATTAGTTTTTGGGCCATATGCAGCAGATGGTTTCTTTGGCTCTGAAACTTATAAGCAGTTTGACGGTGTTTTAGCAACTTACCATGACCAAGGTTTGGCACCTTTTAAGGCGCTGTCTTTTGGCAATGGAGTTAATTTTACAGCAGGGTTAAACGAAATAAGAACTTCGCCAGACCATGGCACTGGCTTTGATATTGCAGGAAAAAATATAGCAAACCCTTCTTCTTTTAAAGAAGCATTGTTTGCTGCAATAGCTATTTTTAAAACAAGAAGTGAGTATAAAACACTTACTAAAAACCCGCTTTTAGTGAAGCATTAAAAATAAAATTCTTTTTTTGAAAGAAAAGAGTGTATAAAAACAATTTTTTATATCTTTGCACGCTCAATTTGATGTTTGATAATGAAAGACTTGAAAGAATTCAACATACCATTTGTAGGATTAAAGGAAGGAAAGCATTTATTTGAATATAAAATTGACAATACGTTCTTTGAGTTATACGATTATAACGAGTTTGAAAAGTCTTCAATAAACGTTACTTTAGAGTTTGTAAAAAAAAGCACATTATTTGAGCTTGAGTTTACAGCCTCAGGAACTGTAAATGTTCCTTGTGATGTTACAAATGAGTATTTTGATTTAGAAATTACAGCAACTTTGCCGTTGGTAGTAAAATTTGGACAAGAATACAATGATGAGAATGAAGAGATTTTAATCTTGCCGCATGAAGTATATCAATTTAGTGTAGCGCAATTTATTTATGAAATGATTGTGTTAGGAATTCCAAATAAAAGAGTGCATCCAAAAATATTAGATGGCACTATGGAAACTGAAGCATTAGAACAATTAGAAATAAAAGAAGAGAAAACTGTTGAAACAACAGACCCAAGGTGGGATAAATTAAAGAATTTAATAACAGAAAAAAAGACATAAAATGGCACATCCTAAAAGAAAAATATCCAAAACTAGAAGAGATAAAAGGAGAACGCATTATAAGGCATCTGATCAACAGATTGCTACAGATCCTACAACAGGTGAAGCGCACTTATATCACAGAGCTCACTGGCATGAAGGTAAACTTTATTACAGAGGACAAATAGTATTAGAATCTGCAGTTGTAGAGGCTTAAAAAAAAGAATTTATCTACTGAAAAAACCTTCATTTTGAAGGTTTTTTCGTGTTTTTAGACTAAATTTCATCGTTTTTGATAACTTTTACACCTAAAAGTGAAATAAATTTCATTTCTTTGAATTTCCTAAACATTGGGATAATAAACTAATATTATGACAAAAATCACTGCAGCAATAACAGCAGTTGGGAAGTATGTTCCTGAATACGTTTTAACAAATAAAGAGTTAGAATCTTATGTAGAGACCAATGACGAATGGATTACCTCTAGAACAGGAATTAAAGAGAGAAGAATATTAAAAGGAGAGGGTTTAGGAACTTCTTTCATGGCTATTAAAGCTTCCGAAGATTTGATTAAAAAATCGAATATAGATCCAAAAGAAATAGATTTGGTAATTGTTGCAACTGCAACACCAGATTTACCTATTGCAAGTACCGCTGCTTATGTAGCTACAGAAATAGGTGCTACAAATGCTTTTGGTTATGATTTGCAAGCCGCATGTTCTAGCTTCTTATATGGCATGTCTACTGCAAGTGCTTATATAGCTTCTGGTAGGTATAAAAAAGTGCTTTTAATTGGGGCAGATAAAATGTCTTCTATTATAGATTATTCAGATAGAGCAACGTGTATTATTTTTGGTGATGGAGCAGGAGCTGTTCTATTTGAACCAAATAATGAAGGTTTAGGCTTGCAAGACGAATACCTAAGAAGTGATGGAATAGGAAGAGACTTTTTAAGAATTGAAGCGGGAGGCTCGCAAATGCCAACTACAGCAGAAACTGTAGCCAATAAAAAACATTTTGTCTATCAAGAAGGAAAAACAGTTTTTAAGTATGCCGTTTCTAATATGGCAGACGTTGCAGAAAAAATGTTGACTAGAAATAATTTAACAGAGCCAGATATTCAATGGTTAGTTGCCCATCAAGCAAATAAAAGAATCATAGAAGCTACCGCTAAAAGAGTAGGAGTTCCTGCAGAAAAAGTGATGATAAATATTCATAAATATGGAAATACTACATCAGCAACTTTACCACTTTTATTAGCCGATTACGAAAGTCAATTAAAAAAAGGAGATAATTTAATTTTTGCCGCATTTGGTGGTGGTTTCACATGGGGAGCTGCATATTTAAAGTGGGGATATAATTCATAATAATAACTATTAAACCAATAAGAAAAATGGATATTAAGGAAATTCAAAATCTTATAAAATTTGTAGCTAAATCTGGCGCTAGCGAGGTAAAGTTAGAAATAAAAGATGTAAAAATTACAATTAAAACAGGTTCAGGAGCAACAGAAACTACTATTGTTCAAGCTGCACCTATGCAAGGAATGCCGCAGGTGGCAGCGCCAACAACTACTACTCCAGTAACGCAGCAATCTGCACAAGCTGTAGGTGAAGATTCTAATTACATTACTATTAAGTCTCCAATAATTGGTACTTTTTACAGAAAACCATCTCCTGATAAGCCAAACTTTGCAGAGGTTGGTACAGAAGTTAATATTGGTGATACAGTATGTGTTATTGAGGCTATGAAATTATTTAATGAAATTGAATCTGAAATTTCAGGTAAAATTGTTAAAGTTTTAGTTGATGATTCTTCTCCGGTAGAATTTGATCAACCATTATTTTTGGTAGATCCGTCATAGTGAGATTAGAAGTTAGAAACTAGGTATTAGAGAATGTATTCTGTTATATCTAAAAAAATCTAAAAGTGTCTAATATCTAAAAATAAAACAAGATGTTTAAAAAAATATTAATTGCCAATAGGGGCGAGATTGCACTGCGTGTTATAAGAACCTGTAAAGAAATGGGCATTAAAACGGTAGCGGTGTATTCTACAGCAGATGCAGAAAGTTTGCATGTTCGTTTTGCAGATGAAGCTGTTTGTATTGGTCCTCCACAAAGTTCTGAATCTTATTTAAAGATGTCTAATATAATTTCTGCTGCAGAAATTACAAATGCAGATGCAATTCATCCTGGATATGGTTTTTTATCGGAAAATGCTAAATTTTCTAAATTATGTGAAGAGCATAGTATTAAATTTATTGGAGCTACTGGTGAAATGATAAACCAGATGGGAGATAAAGCAAATGCTAAAGCTACTATGAAAGCTGCTGGTGTTCCTTGTGTTCCTGGAAGTGAAGGAGTTATTATAGATTTTGAAGATTGTATAAAAGTGGCAATAGAAACAGGATACCCTGTGATGTTAAAAGCCTCTGCTGGTGGTGGTGGTAAAGGTATGCGTGCTGTTTGGAAACCAGAAGATTTAAAAGATGCTTGGGATTCTGCAAGACAAGAATCTAAAGCGGCCTTTGGGAACGACGATATGTACATGGAGAAGCTGATAGAAGAACCAAGACATATAGAAATTCAAATTGTAGGAGATGCCTTTGGTAAAGCATGTCACTTATCTGAAAGAGATTGCTCTGTTCAAAGACGTCATCAAAAGTTAACAGAGGAAACACCTTCTCCTTTCATGACAGATGAATTGAGAGATAAAATGGGTAATGCTGCTGTTTTAGCTGCCGAATTTATAAAGTATGAAGGTGCAGGAACTGTAGAGTTTTTAGTAGATAAGCATCGTAATTTCTTCTTTATGGAGATGAATACACGTATTCAAGTAGAACATCCAATTACTGAAGAAGTTGTAAATTATGACTTAATTAGAGAGCAAATTTTAGTTGCAGCAGGTGTGCCAATTTCAGGTAAAAACTACTACCCTAAAATGCATGCTATAGAGTGCAGGATAAACGCGGAAGACCCTTATAGTAATTTTAGACCTGCTCCAGGAAAAATTACAACTTTTCATGCCCCAGGAGGCCATGGAATTAGAATTGATACACACGTATATGCCGGATATATGATTCCGCCAAATTATGATTCTATGATTGCTAAATTAATTACTACGGCTCAAACAAGAGAAGAAGCAATTAATAAAATGAAACGTGCTTTAGATGAATTTGTAATTGAGGGTGTTAAAACAACAATTCCTTTTCATAGACAATTAATGGAGCATCCAGATTATGTCTCTGGAAATTATACAACAAAGTTTATGGAAGACTTTGTAATGCAATAAAATTTAAATTTTGTTAAAATACTAAAGCTAAAAAACATACAAAATACAAATCGTATTCTGTATGTTTTTTAGCTTTAGTGCCTTATGGTCCTTCTTTGTAATTTGGATTTCACTATTCTTAAATTTTATTTTTACTTATTTCTATTATGTAAAGCGTACATAATTTATCTAAAGATATTTTTGAAATAACAAATATTACTTCTTAAAGCATTATTATTGTAGAATAATTTAAGAGGTTAATGACTGTCTCTTATACACATCTGACGCTGCCGACGACTCCTTACG
>CAJXTJ010000080.1 GCA_913061165.1 uncultured Polaribacter sp. | reverse complement strand
CACGTAAGGAGTCGTCGGCAGCGTCAGATGTGTATAAGAGACAGCCATATTTATGACCGTTATTAAATATTAGATTTTTAGATTTATTTGTGTTATAGTTTATCGTGTAACCAAAGTTAAATCTATTTGCAGTAAATTTAAAACCAATTTCCAAATTAAAAACTAACGGAACTAATTCACTAGTTACTTCACTATTTGTATTTAAAAAACTTCCTTGTAAAGTGGCATCATAAAAAGCATATCTTAAAGATGGTTTTATAAAAATAAAAGATTCTCTGGCTCTAAAATAAGAGGTGCTTTTATTATTAATATTTGTATTGTAAGCAATAGAGTTGGCTAAAGATTGCAGAGAATTAAATCCAATTCTAGCCAAAAAACCAGTAGTAATATTTGTATAAATCGTGCCCATTTTCCCTGAATTTATCCAAGAAATGTCATAATGATTCGAGGTGTCTTTTACTAAGAACTTATTATATTCTGCATTAAAGTTTAAAGCGAGGGCATTTTTAATTTGATATTTCCAACCAATAGCTTTTGTAAAACCAGAAATATCATGAATAAAATTTTGCAACTCTTTTGAAAAAGCATTGGAGCCAATTACACCTAGTTGTAAAATTGTTTTTAGAGATTGGTTGTTCTTGTATATCCGATGAATACTAAAACTACTATACAAGTAACCAGCGAAAGACCTGTCATGATTTTTAATATTACGGGTAGTCGCTTTTTTTGGTGTGTACATTTCGTGGCCAATTTCCCAAGCAAAAATCTTTTTTTCTAAATTTTTATTCTTTTTTTTAGATAAATACTTAAAAGAAAGAAACATTCCGTTTGTATAATACCGATCATTGTAAGCGGAGGTGTATAAATCGTTTTCTGTAATAAAACTTATTTCTTTAGAGAATTTCTTTTGTGAATAAATGCTGAATGCACAAAATAAAAATAGAAACGGCACCTTTTTTCTCATGGGAACAAATATATAATAACTAACTTATAATCATAGTTTTTTAATGCTGTTTAGAAAAAAAAGTAATATTTTTAAGATTCGAAAAAATACCCATGAGTACAGATAAAAAATTTACCGCAGAAGATTTTGAAAACTTAGAGAGTAATGAAGGTTTACTAGAGTTAATTAAAGAAAAAAGTGGTTTGTATAAAAAAGTTCATAAGACCCTTTTATATACAGAGGAACTGCGTCTGTTGCAAATAGAATTAGTAAAATTACAACGTTGGATTTCTAAGAAAAATAAGCGTGTGGCTATTATTTTTGAAGGTAGAGATGCCGCAGGAAAAGGAGGGAATATTCGTAGGTTTATGGAGCATTTAAATCCGCGTTCTAGTAGGTTGGTAGCTTTAAATAAGCCTACTGAGGTAGAAAAAGGACAATGGTACTTTCAGCGCTACATAAAAGAATTACCAAATCCTGGTGAAATTGTTTTTTTTGATAGAAGCTGGTACAACAGAGCCGTTGTAGAACCTGTAATGGGGTTTTGTACACAAAAACAATACAAAGAATTTTTAGTGCAAGTGCCAGAATTTGAACACATGATGTATGAAGATGGTGTTATAATTATTAAATTTTGGTTGTCAATATCTAAGGACGAACAATTAACAAGGTTTGAAGAAAGAAAAGAAAATCCTTTAAAGCGCTGGAAATTTAGTCCAGTAGATAAACAAGGACAAACACTATGGGATAAGTATACGCACTATAAATCTGAAATGTTTTCTAAAACACATACTTCATACAGTCCTTGGATGATTATAAAAAGTAATGACAAACAGGTTGCAAGACTTGAGTCTATAAGGCATGTAATCTCTCAATTTGATTACGATGGTAAGGAAGAAACTAAAATAACATTAACACCAGATCCTAACGTTGTTATGCGTTATTTTAGGTCTAACAGTAATATAGATTAATGGTATGGAATTAAAATTAACGGAACAAGAACTACGTAAGCTAAGCACAAAGAAAGGTCTTTTAGCACTTTTATCTAAAGCACCTTTAAGTATTGAAAGGAGTTTAAGATATGTAGATTATGAAAGAAAATTAAAAAAACTTCAAGTAGAACTCATACGTTTACAAACTTGGGCAATTAATAATAACGAGCGCGTAATTATTGTTTTTCAAGGAAGAGATGCTGCTGGTAAAGGAGGTGCAATTAGAAGATTAACAGAACGTATTAATCCACGTCATATGAGAATTGTAGCTTTGTCAAAACCTACAGAAGATGAGCAGTCACAATGGTATTTTCAAAGATATGTAGCTCAGTTTCCAAAAGCAGGTGAGATTGTTTTTTTTGATAGAAGTTGGTATAATAGAGCAGTTGTTGAGCCTGTAAACGGTTTTTGTACCGCAGAAGAATATGAAGTTTTTATGAATCAAGTAAATGATTTTGAAAAGATGATTTTAGAATCTGGCATTCATTTAGTGAAAATCTATATGTCGATTTCTAAAAAAGAACAAGCCAAACGTTTTGCAGATATAAAAAGCAACCCATTAAAGCAATGGAAGATGACAAAATTGGATGAAAAAGCACAAATTTTATGGGAACAGTATACAGAATATAAGAATGCAATGTTTCAAAAAACCAATACAAAAATTTCTCCTTGGAAGGTAATTAGAGCAAATAGAAAAACAGAAGCGAGAGTAAACGTAATTAATCACGTTTTAAATAGTATTCCTTACGATAAAGATTTAGAAATTTAAATTTTTTTAACTTCATTAAAAATAAAAAAGACTTCTGCCGCAATTTGTTCATTTGTTTTTAAGTAAGCAGATTCTTGTTCGGGTGTTCCATCAGAAAATTTTGGATCAATAAATGGTAAATGAAACCTTTCTAGAGCCTTTGGTATAAAAGGGCAATTTTCATCAGCATTATTGCAAGTTGTAATTGCTATAAATGGGCTTTTGTTTGTTTCATCATCAAACCTTTTGGAGAAACCAAGAATAGCGTTTTTACTATCCTTAAAAGTAATTGCGTATTTAGGGTTTTCATGAGAGAAATCTAATACTACAAATTCGAATCCAGCAGATTGCAATGTTTTTACTGTGTTTTTATAAAAAGCTGTTACTTCAGTTCCGCCAGAAAAAGCATGTATATTTAAATTAAAATAGTTTGCTGCATAAAACGCCCAAACCTGTCCTAATTGACTTCTTCTAGAGTTATGAGTGCAAATAAAATTTAAGTTTACAACATTGTTTTTAGTGTATTCTTTTGTAATTTTTTTAGAAATTTTAAGCAATATTTTTTTTCTGTCTTCGTCTAGTTTTATTTTTTTTGAGGCAAGCGTAAAGAAGTTTTCTGTAGAAATGATAGAAGTTTTAGGCATATGCTTATTTTTGCTGTAAAATTAATAATTTTTATTTAAATTCGGATTAATATAATGTTAAGAAAGGGCATAAAAATTGGTAATAAAGTAGCTGTATTAGACGATGTTTTAAAGGGCGAAGTTACGGCTATTTCTAAAGATTTTGTTTCTATTAGAACTTTAGATGGTATGATTTTTAATTTTAAAGAGAAAGAATTGGTTGTAATTGAAACAGAACAGCATGAGTTAACAAAGTATTCAAATATAAATAATGATTTCTTAAAAGAAAAGATTGATCAATCAAAACCTAAAAAAAATCTTTTTAAAAAGCAAAACAAAGAAGTTATTATAGAAGTTGATTTACACATTAATCAACTTACAAAATCTGTAAAAGGAATGGATAATTATGATATGTTAAACTTGCAATTAGATACCGCTAAAAGAAAGGTTGAATTTGCAATTCAGAAGCGGGTTTCTAAAATTGTTTTCATTCACGGAGTGGGTGAAGGGGTTTTAAGATCTGAATTACAATCTTTGCTAAATAAATACCCTGTAAAGCATTACGATGCTTCCTATAAAAAATATGGTTTAGGAGCCACAGAAGTATATATTTTTCAAAATACAGTCTCATAAAATAAACGTATTTTTAAACTATGAATGCTATTTACCTAGACAACGCAGCAACAACCAGTGTGTATCCAGAAGTTATAGAAGTGATGCAAACCGCTATGATAGAAAATTTTGGAAATCCCTCATCTACGCATCAATTTGGTAGAAAGGCAAAATCTTCTGTAGAAACTGCAAGAAAAAATATTGCAAAACATTTTAATGTTTCTGCAGCCGAAATTATTTTCACTTCTAGTGGTACGGAGGCAGATAATTTAATTTTGTACAACGCGATTCTAAATTTAGATGTTACTAGAATTATTACTTCAAAAATAGAGCATCATGCGGTATTACATGCGTGTGATTTTCTTCAAACGAGTGAAAATATAGTTGTAGAATATGTGAATGTAGATGCATTTGGTACTGTAGATGTGCTGCATTTGGAAAAACTTTTAAAAGCATCTAAAGTAAAAACGTTGGTTAGTTTAATGATGATTAACAATGAAATTGGAAACCTTTTATCTGTTCATGAAATTGCGAATGTATGTAAATTAAACAATGCGCTATTTCATTCAGATACTGTGCAGGTAATAGGACATTATAAAATAGACTTGCAAACTACAATGATCGATTTTATGGTTGCAAGTGCTCATAAATTTCACGGACCAAAAGGGGTGGGATTCGCCTTTTTTAGAAAAGGATTTGGTATTGTTCCAATGCTTCATGGCGGTGGTCAGGAAAAAGGTGCAAGATCTAGTACAGAGAATGTGCACGCAATATTAGGAATGGAAAAAGCATTAGAAATAGCACATAATACTCTTGAAGAAGATAAAGTACACATAGAAAACTTAAAATTTTATTTTATTACTGAATTAAAAAAAATATCAGAAGACTTTCAATTTAATGGGCATTCTGGCGATATAGAAAAGAGCAGTTATACTATTTTAAGCGTTCGTTTTCCAACACAAAATGAGATGTTGCTATTTAGTTTAGATTTGGCGGGAATAGCGGTCTCTGGAGGTAGTGCTTGCCAATCTGGAAGCAATAAAGGTTCTCATGTATTATCAGAAATTCTAAAAGATGGTGAAGAAGATAAAACTTCTATTCGTTTTTCATTTTCTAAGTTCACTAAAAAGGAAGATATTGATTGTACTATTTTAAAAATAAAAGAACTGTTTTAAAGACGTTTTCATTTAATTTTAAAGATAGTAACAATTTTAAATAGTTTGTATAAAATCAAAAAAAAGCCGAAACTTAATAGTTTCGGCTTTTTTATATAAAAATTATTATTTCTTTTTTTGTTGCTCTTGCGCTTGCTTCATGGCGTTGTCTATTTTTTGTCTAAACTGACTTTTCTTCTTTTCTGGTTTCTTTTTATTTTCTTCTATCTGTGCATGAATTTTATCTTCATCTATTACATAGTTCTTAATAACCAACATAATTGCAATGGTTAACAAGTTAGAAACAAAATAATATAAACTTAAACTACTTGCGTAATTGTTAAAGAAAAATAACATCATAATAGGAGAGAAGTAAATCATGTACTTCATCATCTTACTCATATCTGGCATTCCTTCTTGCGCAGGTGCTTGCATGTTTGCTTGCTGACTTTGGTTCATTTTCATGTAAAAGAAAATAGCAATCGATGCCAATATTGGAAATAAACTTACATGGTCTCCATAAAATGGAACTGTAAATGGAAGTTGATAAATCATATCATAAGAAGATAAATCATTTGCCCACAAAAAACCTTCTTGTCTTAAAGCTAAATTTGTTGGAAAAAATTTAAACAAAGCAAAGAATACTGGCATTTGTAGCAATGCAGGTATACAGCCAGACATCATGCTAACTCCAGCTTTTCGCTGAACGGCCATGGTTTCTTGCTGGCGTTTCATTGCATTTTCTTTACCAGGATACTTTTCGTTTAATGCAGTTAACTCAGGTCTAATTACCTTCATTTTTGCACTAGACAAATAAGATTTATACACTAAAGGAGACATAATTAAACGCACTACAATGGTCATTAAGATAATGATCAATCCAAAGTTTGATAAGAATCCTTGTAAGAAATTAAATACAGGATAAAATACTACTCTGTTTAAGAAACCAAAAATTCCCCAACCTAAATCTGCAGAATCAGCTAAATTTGTTCCTTTATAAGTAGTTAGTAAGTTATAATCATTGGGTCCGTAAAACCATTTCATATTGTAGTTTAACTCTCCGTTAGATAACTCTAAAGGCGTTTTTAATTCAAATCTCTTTGTAAAAACAGTATCTATTTCTTCGTTTAAAACTAAGTCTGTAGATGTTATGGTTGCGTTGTTAAACGGTGTATCGGATAATAAGTTTGTTGCAAAAAAGTGTTGTTTATAAGCCACCCAGTCTACATCGTTTAAAACTTCAGATTTACCAGCATTTATATAATCTACTTCATCTGCTGCTTTGTAGTAGAAGTTTGTATACATCGTATTCTCCGTCTTCATACTCTTCTCGTTTCTGTATGCTTTTAAAGACCAATCTAAATTAATAGGGTTGGCCCTGTTAATTACATTACTTAAGCCTTGAGAGCGTATTGAGAAGTTTACCATGTATTCTTTTGGCTTCATTTCATATCTGTACTCTAAAAACTGAGTTTCAGATACTTTTAACTTCATAGAAACAATTTGGATGTCGCCGTTTGTTGTTATTGTTGGTGCGAAGAATAAATCTTTAGTATTTAGAATTCTATTGTCTGTGGTGCCAAAATTAATATTAAAAGAAGCATTGTTATCTTTTATTAAGTATAAAGGAAGTGAATCATAGGTTTTAAAGTTTTTAACTAAAGCTTCTTTAATTTGACCACCTTTATTGTTTATCGTTAATTTTACAACCTCATTTTCCAAGACAGAAAAACCTTCAGAAGCGTTTATTGCACTTTCAGCAAAGGCACCTAATTGGTTTTTTAAGTTTCGTTGTTTTATAGAATCATTTTCAACAACAGTATTATTTACAAAGGCATTACTTGTATTGTTATTTGATTCTGGAGATACTACTATTTCACTACCAGTAGTGTCATTAGTAGCATCTATGGCTGGCTCTTGTGTGCTCATCCACCAAAAAATGATACCCCCTAATAAAATCATTCCAATAAAAGAATTTACGTCGAATTTTTTCTGTTCCATGTGTTTTTTTAAAATGTCAATTTGTCATTTTTTACTAGTTATTGAAAGTAAAAAGCGACAAATGTAGCGAAATTGTAGTGTTTTAAATCGATTTTGCTATGATTATTGTTGATACATTATATAATTCAAATAGTGTACCCTTTTAGATAAACTTGATTTAGTATTTATTTTTTAGATTGTTTTAAAGCAGCTTTTATGAAATCTACAAATAAAGGATGCGGTTCTAGCACCGTACTCTTATACTCGGGATGATACTGTACACCAACAAACCAAGGGTGAGAAGAAATTTCTACCACTTCTACTAAGCCTGTTTTTGGGTTCATCCCTGTAGCTTTCATTCCAGCAGCTTCAATTTGTTTTAAATAATCATTATTGAATTCAAACCTGTGTCTGTGGCGTTCGCTAATAAATTCAGATTTATAGGCCTTAAATATTTTTGAATCTTTTTTTAATTCACAATCCCAAGCTCCTAGTCTCATGGTTCCACCTTTTTCGGTAATACCTTTCTGACTTTCCATTAAATTAATAACAGGATGTTTTGTGCTTTTATTCATTTCCGTAGAACTCGCATTTTCTAGACCTAATACGTTCCTAGAATATTCAATAACAGCCATTTGCATTCCTAAACAAATTCCGAAAAAAGGAATGTTGTTTTCTCTGGCATATTTTACCGCTCTAATTTTTCCTTCGATACCTCTATCACCAAAACCAGGAGCTACTAAAATACCATTTACACCTTCTAGTTTTTTTGCTGCATTTTTAGGTGTTAAGCCTTCAGAATGAACCCAGCGTACTTTTACTTTTGTTTCATTAGAAGACCCGGCATGAATAAATGCTTCGGTAATCGATTTGTAAGAATCATGTAATTCTACATATTTACCAATTAAGGCAATTTCTACTTCAGATTTAGGGTTTTTATGTTTCTTTAAGAATTGATTCCAGACTTTTAAAGCTGGTTCTCCTTTAGAAGAAAGCTTTAATTTATTTAAAACAACAGTATCTAAACCTTGTTCTAACATTAAATTTGGCACATCGTAAATTGTTTCCGCATCTATAGACTGTATAACATCTTCTTTCTTAACGTTACAGAATAAAGCTAGTTTGCGTTTTATATCATCAGATATTTCATGTTCTGTTCTACACACTAATATATCTGGACTTACACCACTTTGCATCAACATTTTTACTGAGTGCTGAGTTGGTTTTGTTTTCAATTCTCCAGCGGCAGCTAAATAAGGAACCAATGTTAAATGAATAACAATGGCATTTTCAGAACCTTTTTCCCATAGTAATTGACGCACAGACTCTACATAAGGTAAAGATTCTATATCGCCAACAGTACCACCAATTTCGGTGATTACAATATCATAATCTCCGGTTTCACCTAAAAGTTGAACTCTACGTTTAATTTCATCTGTGATATGCGGAATTACTTGTACTGTTTTTCCTAAAAACTCACCTTTACGCTCTTTATTTATTACAGATTGGTATATTTTACCAGTAGTAACATTATTTGCTTGAGAAGTAGGTATGTTTAAAAAACGTTCGTAATGCCCAAGATCTAAATCGGTTTCAGCACCATCATCAGTTACATAACATTCACCATGCTCATAAGGGTTTAACGTCCCTGGATCTATATTAATATATGGGTCTAGTTTTTGGATGGTTACAGAAAATCCTCTTTCTTGCAATAGTTTTGCTAAAGACGCTGCAATAATTCCTTTTCCAAGTGATGAAGTTACGCCTCCTGTTACAAAAACGTATTTAGTGTTACTCATGGTATTCTTAGGTTTGCGTAAAAGTACTAACTCTAAAAATTCTGTCAAATAAAAAAGGTAAAAACATTTGTAAAAATGTGCATTTTTGTTCAATCGAAAAATATTTTAATATTTTTTTCAAATAGTGTTTGTCAAAAATAAAAACAGTTGTATATTTGCCCACGCTTTAAAAGAGGTAAATTTCTGAAAGCAAAAAAAAGTAATCAAGAAGATATTTAAAAATACATATAATGCCGAAAAGAACTTACCAGCCATCAAAAAGAAAGAGAAGAAACAAACACGGTTTCAGAGAAAGAATGGCGTCAGCTAATGGAAGAAAAGTATTAGCTAGAAGAAGAGCTAAAGGAAGAAAGAAAGTTTCTGTGTCTTCAGAATTTAGACCAAAAAGATAATATAATGATTAACATTTGTTAATAATTAAGGTGTTACTATTTTTAGTAACACCTTTTTTTATACCCAACAACCAACTATTTTTGTAAAACATAACAACACAACAACTTACAACTAAAAACAATGCCAAAAAGAAAAGACCTCAATTCAGTTTTAATTATTGGATCTGGACCAATTGTTATTGGACAAGCCTGTGAATTTGATTATTCTGGTTCACAATCTTTAAGATCTTTAAGAGAAGATGGAATCGAAACGATTCTAATTAACTCTAACCCAGCAACAATTATGACGGATCCTTCAATGGCCGATCATATTTATTTATTGCCTTTAACTACAAAATCGATCATTCAGATTTTAAAAGAGCATCCTCAAATTGATGCTGTTTTACCAACAATGGGTGGTCAAACTGCATTAAATCTTTGTATCGAAGCAGATGATAAAGGAATTTGGAAAGATTTTGATGTAAAATTAATAGGCTGTCTCTTATACACATCTCCGAGCCCACGAGACCTCTCTA
>CAJXTJ010000079.1 GCA_913061165.1 uncultured Polaribacter sp. | reverse complement strand
TAGAGAGGTCTCGTGGGCTCGGAGATGTGTATAAGAGACAGGTTGATGCAGATATTTATTGTCTTTTAAACTCTGACGTGGAAGTGACAAAAGATTGGCTTAATCCAGTTTTAGAAGTTTTTAAAACTGATAAAAACACAGCAGTAGTTCAACCAAAATTATTAGATTTTAAAGATAAAAGAAAATTTGAATATGCTGGTGCAGGTGGCGGATTTTTAGATTTATATGGCTACCCTTATTGCAGGGGACGTGTTTTTAACAGCTTAGAGATCGATGATGCTCAATTTAATGACATTTCTGATATTTTCTGGGCATCTGGTGCATGTTTGTTTATTCGTTCTAAAATCTATCAACAAGTAGGTGGTTTAGACGAAGACTATTTTGCACATCAGGAAGAAATAGATTTGTGCTGGCGCGTACAAAATATTGGTTTTACAATAAAATATGTTGGTACTTCTACTGTTTTTCACGTTGGAGGTGCTACTTTGCAAGAAACCAATCCACAAAAAACATATTTAAATTTTAGAAACAGTTTACTAAATGTGGTTAAAAATGTTCCTAAAAAATGGTTTTTATTCGTAATATTTTCCCGTTTAGTTTTAGATGGAATTGCAGGTATAAAGTTTTTAGTTGAATTAAGGCCAGTTCATACCTTAGCTATTTTAAAAGCACACCTAAGTTTTTATAGTAACTTTTTAAAATTTTTAAAAAAACGAAAAAAACTTCAAAAGAAACAAAACTATAATTTACATACAAGTATTGTTTGGCAATATTTTATTTTAGGTAGAAAGAAATTCGAGAATCTTAAATAATTAAGAACTAAAATTATAAAATATCTAAGCTTCCTTTTCCTTCTCTAATTACTATAGGCTCTTCTGTTAAATCTATTACGGTAGAGGGCTCGTTATCTCCATATCCACCGTCTATAACAACATCCACAAGACCTTGCCACTTTTCGAAAATTAATTCAGGATCTGTTGTATATTCTAAGACATCATCTTCATCTCTAATAGAAGTAGAAACTATTGGATTGCCCAATTCTGCAACTAAAGTTCTGATAATATTATTATCTGGAATTCTAATTCCTACCGTTTTTTTCTTTTTAAATACTTTTGGTAAGTTATTACTACCCGGAAGAATAAAAGTATAAGGCCCAGGTAATGCTCTTTTAAGAATTTTAAAAGTAGTTGAATCTAATTGTTTTACATAGTCTGAAAGGTGACTTAAATCATTGCAAATAAAAGATAAATTTGCCTTTTCTAATTGAACCCCTTTAATCTGTGCAATTTTTTCTAAAGATTTAGTTTTAGTAATATCACAACCTAAACCATAAATAGTATCTGTAGGATAAATAACTAAGCCTCCTGATTGTAAAACTTTTACAACTTTGGCTATTTCCTTAGGGTTAGGGTTTTCATTATATATCTTAACAAACTCTGCCATGCTCTAAAAATACAAAAAAACTCAGTTTAATTTACAAACTGAGTTTTTTTTTGATAAATGAAGTATTTAATTTTAGCTCCTATCTACCAGTCTAAAACCTTCTCCATGAATATTCAAAATTTCTACTTTATCGTCTACTTTTAAATACTTACGTAATTTTGCAATATATACGTCCATACTTCTAGAAGTAAAATAGTTATCATCTCTCCATATTTTTGTTAACGCCAATTCTCTTGGCATTAAATCATTTTTATGAATTGTTAACATTCGTAATAATTTACTTTCTTTTGGAGACAATTTAATTGGTTCCCCATTTTCACCTACCGAAAGATGTCGGAGTTTCGAATTAAAGAAGAAACCACCAACAGTAAACTCAAACTGCTCATTTTCTGGTGAGCTATCGATTCCTTTACGCTGCAATATTGCCTTAATTTTATGCAATAAAACTTCCGAATCGAAAGGTTTATTTAAGTAATCATCGGCTCCTACGGAATACCCTCTTAAAACATCTTCTTTTAATGTTTTTGCTGTTAAAAAAATAATTGGTACTTCTTTATTTGTAACTCTAATATCTTGCGCTAATGAAAAACCATCTTTCCTAGGCATCATCACATCTAAAATACACAAATCATAATCACTGTTCTTAAACATTATAAGGCCTTCTATACCGTCTTTTGCATGTGTTACGTTGTAATCATTTAGCGCTAAATAATCTTTTAAAACCGTACCAAAATTTGGATCGTCTTCTACTAATAAAATTTTTTTACTTCCCATTTTTTCTTTTTTTTTTAAATTAAAGGTAACTTAACCGTAAACGTACTTCCTTTTCCTTTTTCACTCTCCACAAAAACTGTTCCATGATGTTTTTCGACAATTTCTTTCACATATGCCAGACCTAATCCATGACCTTTAACGTCATGAATATTTCCTTTTTGTTCTCTGTAAAATTTATTAAAAACCTGTTTCTGTACTGCTTTATTCATACCTATTCCCGAATCTTTTATTTTAAAAATAAAAAATTTAGGAGTGCTTTCTGTATGCAACTCAATTTTTGGTGCACCCTCAGAATACTTTATGGCATTTTCTAACATATTTACCACAATATTGGTTAGATGAAATTGATTCCCTGGTAATTCCGATTCTAAGGCTTCTAGATAAATTTCTATTGTACCATTTCTATCTTCAGACAATAAACTTACATGTGTAATTGCATCTTCTATAGTATCATGTAAATCAATAGTTTCTGTATTTAAATCTATTTGGTTCTTTTCTAACCTAGATATTCTTAATACATTTTCTACTTGAGAATGCATTCTCTTATTTTCCTCTCTAATCATTTCTACGTAGCGCAAGACTTTAGCGTCATCACCTAAAATTTTAGGATTTTTAATAGAGTCTAAAGCAAGGTTTATGGTTGCAATCGGAGTCTTAAACTCATGTGTCATGTTATTTATAAAATCAGTTTTAATTTCAGATATTTTCTTCTGTCTAATTAGCTGAAATAAAGAACTAGAAAAAGCAATAATTATAATAAAAATAAAAAATAACGAGAGCAACAAAATACTTGAAATTCCTGATAAAATATGCTCATTTTCTCTTGGAAAAGTAATATTTAAATAATAGCTAGCATTCCCCTCAGAGTCTCGAAAAAGTGGATAAGGAAAACTTTCTTTGGTATTAATAGTATAGTAACCCGATTTTAACTTTGTAGCCAAACCATCCGCACTATAAACGCCATATTTAAAGTCTAAATTGATGTTTCTTTTAATTAATTCTTTTTTAATAGTTCTGTTTAATACATTATTACTAATTCTATCATGAATAGGTTTTAAGCTTTTAGAACTTATAAATGCATCTTCCATATACGATTTTTCCAAATCTGTATACCTCTTTATAAATGAATATTTTTTTACATCTATACTAGTAAATAAATTTTCTGCGCTTTTGAACCTTGTTGAAATAGAGAAATCTTTTTTACCTGTAATTCTCTTTAAGATAATAGAATCATTATCTAAAAAATCTGTGGGTAATTTAAAATTTTCCTCCAAAAAAGTGCTTCCAAGTGTTATTTTCTCTTTTGTAACTGTATCAATTTGCTCAATTAAAAAACTTTTTAGTTCTGCTTTGTCTGCAAAACCCTTTACGTCTAAAAAACTTTTTAATTTCTTTTCAAATTCTGCACGTTCTCGTTCATTTACTTTTTCAGTGGCTGCACCTAAAGATTTTTGTACATCATTTTTAAATTGAGCCTTCTTACTTTCTAATGCATTATTGATCCAATACAGTTGAACAGCGATGATTCCTATCAAGGAAACACTCATTAAAAATACGATAAGAATAAACATTTTTTTACGCACGAATCAAATTTACTACTTTAATTAGATGTAATTATTGATTATAACATAAATTAACAATTATATTAAAATTTTATGACTTATTTAACAACAATAATGAGCTTTATAGAATTGTAAGGGCTTTTTTTGTTAAAATATTATGAATCTTTAGAACTGATTTTTCAGTATCTTGAATTGCATAATTAAGTATAATATAGTTAGAAGAAAGTAATTTTTTATCTTCTTTCCACTGACTATTAATTCTGCTTAAAACTTCCTTTTCAGAGGTCTTGTCTCGGTCTAGAACTCTTTTTATTCTCTCTTCTTTATCTAAAAAGACAGAAATTACAAAATCACATTGTTGAGAACTATTGCTCTCAAACAAAATAGCACTTTCATATAAAACATATGTCTTATCAGTATTCTTAGCAGCAAAATCTAGAAAATGTTTCTTAACTTCAGGGTGTACAATATTGTTTAAAATCGTTAACTTTTTTGTATTCTCAAAAACAGTATTTGCTAGATACTGTCTATTTAATTCGTTATTTTTATATGTTTCCTTGCCAAAAGATTGTAATAACTGAGTTCTAATTAGATCTGACGAATTCATGATTTTCCTAGCCTCTATATCTGCAATATAAACTGCAACTGAATCAAGTTTTTTAAAAACTTCAGCCACTGTTGTTTTTCCGCTACCAATGCCTCCTGTTAAGCCAACTATCATTTTAATTCTGAATTAAAAAATTAATTTCATTCGGTGATAACTTATAGCTTTTTACCTCTGATGACTTTCGAACTACCTTAGGTATTAGATATCCCAAACTATTTGATGCAGACATCGCATAATCACATTCAATTTGAAAAGAATTTTCATCTATTTTATTAAAGCTGGATAAACCAACAATATAACTAACTTGTACTTTTTTGTTTAAGGTATTAATTGTAATACCGTTAGGTACGTTAATAATTTTAAAAGGAACATTCAAAATACCCTCTGTGAATTTTTCTATTTTCCCAGAAACGGTAACTTCTTTAATATTAAACTTTAAATTTTTAACTCCTTCCGGAACCTTAATAGCAATCTTTTTTACAAAGTCTACCTTTACGTCTTCAAAAACAATTGGTACAAGTTCTATATTCTTAATTTTTGAAATATAATTTTCTGGTCCAGATACTAGAATACTATCTGGTTTTAAACTAATTTTTTCTGAAAGATCATATCCAATATGATAGCTGATTTTTAAGTTAGACTTTACTGCAAGTTTCTTTGTCACCAAACTTCCAAGTTCCACAAATAAGGTATCTTTAATAATTTCTTGCAAACTTACACCAGATGGCAATTGTCTTTTAATACTTTGCTTTTTGCTTTTCAAAAGTAAGTAGTAAGTAGTTCCTTTTTTTCTAATTAATGTATTTACATTAATTAGAAAACTTTTGGTATTAAAACGTGTTCTTAAAATCTTAAATCCGTTTGTTTTAACAACAATTTCTATTTCTTTTGTTTGGTTGGCCAATAATAATTTATTTTGAGAAATTTTACCATATTCTACAGGAAAACTTATTGTAGTGATATACTCTTTGGAAAGTGTTATGAGCAACCATATGAGTATGGAAGCTAATAAAAAGCTAATAAACGTTTTGGGTATTTTTTTTTTAGGTTTCAAAAGAAATTTTTAGATACTGCAATTTACATAAAAGAGAGCAAACAAAAAAGTGAGTATTATCTTAAAGATAATACTCACTTTTAATATAGTGTTGTAACTAAACTACTTCTTTTTAACTGGAACTACATATTTCTTACTTAATTCCATTGAAATTGCAGAGCGTTCAAATTTAATTTTCCCTGCTCCTGTATCTATAGTTATGGTATTATCTGTGTTATTTACCTCAGAAATTTTTCCATGAATACCACTAGAAGTAACCACTTTAGTGCCTGATTTAATTTCAGTTTGAAAAGCTTTCTCTTTCTTTTGGCGGTTCATTTGAGGCCTTATCATGAAAAAATATAAGACTAAAATCATTGCTAAAAAAGGTAACATACTTGCTAGATTACCCGAATCGAATTGTAAAAAAATTGAGTTAAACATTCTATTTATTTTGCTTTAGGTGTTACAGAACCTCTAAGTGTTAAAACTTCTCTACCAGATTCTGTATTGGCAGTTAAAGTTACTGTTTTCATTTGTCTATTTGGTTTACCAGAAGTATTAAACTTCACAGCAATATCTCCCGTTTCTCCCGGCTTTATAGGTGCCTTTGGCCAAACAGGTACTGTACAACCACAAGAACCGGTTGCATTCGTAATCACTAAATCTGTTGCACCAGAGTTAGTTACCTTAAAAATTGTTTCTACAATTTCACCTTCATTTACAGTACCAAAATCAAACTCTTTTTTATCAAAAGAAATAGAAGCTACTCCTTGTTTAATTTCAGCATCTCTAGTTTTTGCAGTATCCAAGTTTTGCTTATTAACTTTTGTTGATGCTTTTCCATCTGCACAGGAAATAATAAAGTTTGTTGCTAATAAAAAAGCGAATAATATTGTTATTTTTTTCATTTTGTGATATATATTTTTGTAAAAATAATAAATTAATATTTAATCTTAAAAATTAAAGAAGACCTCTTCCTATTTTAACTATTTTTTTATTTGCCACAAATTCTTTAGAAATTTTATCTAAAACTCCGTTTATAAAATAACTGCTTTTTGCCGTTGAGTAGTCTTTGGAAATCTCTATATATTCATTAATTGTTACTCTTGTTGGTATCGATGGGAAATTTATAAATTCGGTAATAGACATTTTAATTAAAATCATATCTATCTCTGCTATTCTATCCGTTTCCCAATTTGGTGTTTTTTCAGCTATATCTTTTTCATACTCTGCTTGCTTTAAAACTGTTTTTCTAAATAAATCAGATACAAAGTCTTCATCATCTTTATCTTTATACAAAGAACCCAAAACAAATAAACCATTTGCCTTTTGCTTGCTTAAAGTCTTTACAACCCATGTATTTACAAAAGGGATATCATCTACCCAAGAAATTAGGGTGTCTTCATAATATTCTGCTAACTTTTCGTTAGGTGCGATAATCTCTTTGAAAAAATCTACTACAAAAGCCTTGTCTAATTTAAATGAATCTTCATCTGAAGCTAAGTATTTTTTATATAAATCGCTCTTTAGCAATTCTTCAAAAATAATTTTAACATATTCATTATTCTCTTCCCAATTTTTTAAACCATTTAACTCAATATAACCTCCTACACTTACACTTTGTGAAATCGTATCAATTACTTTGTTGTCAATAAATTTTGTATTGGGTTTTAAATCTAGGGTTGTCGCCAGTATTTTCTTCTTAGAAAGCGCCATTTTTTTAGCAGCTAACTTCTGAACTTCTACTATTAATTGAAGGTTTAATACATAGAGATCAAACATTTTTAAAATACTATGTTTTAAGAACTTTTCTTCTCTAAGAATGTCATCGTTATGGGACTGTAATATTGCATATACAGACTGCATTACTTTAACTCTAATATGTCTTCTGTTAATCATTTTTATAAAGAACTTAATGTAATATATAAATTATTTTTCCTATAATTAAAAGGCAAAAATACTATTATTTTGTTTCTAAACGAACAACATTTAGAATTCTTTTTATGATTTATTTTAAGAAGAACAGATTAGCGTATCTCTAGAAAACTTTAGTTTTTAAATGTATCTTCGTATTTTATATAACCCCATTATTTTAAATCAAATATTCCACTTGAAAGCTCTAAAATATATTAATAAATACTTTTTAAAATATAAATGGCGATTATTAATTGGTATTTTAATTACTATTCTCTCAAAATTATTAGCGCTTAAAGTTCCACAAATTGTGGGCGACTCTTTAAATATTGTTGAAAATTACCAAAATGGAAAAATTACAGATATAAGAGCTGTAGAGGACGAACTATTAGTTAATGTCCTTTTAATAATAGGTGTTGCTGTGTTAGCTGGTTTTTTTACTTTTTTAATGAGGCAAACTATTATTGTTACCTCTAGACTAATTGAGTTCGATCTAAAAAATGAAATCTACCAACAATACCAAAGATTATCACTTAATTTTTATAAAAAGAACAGGACAGGAGATTTAATGAATCGTATTTCTGAGGACGTTTCTAAGGTTAGAATGTATGTTGGTCCAGCCTTAATGTATAGTATGAACATGATTGTACTTATTTTTGTTGGTTTTACACAAATGATAAATATCGATGTAAAATTAACCATGTATACCTTACTTCCATTCCCTATTTTATCTATTTCAATTTTCACTTTAAGTAAAGTAATTCATAAAAGAAGTAGCATTGTACAGGAGTACTTATCTAAACTAACCACTTTTAATCAAGAATTTTTCTCTGGTATTAGTGTTGTAAAATCGTACGGTATCGAAAATTCTATTATTAAAGATTTTGACGAAATTGCCGACAAAAGCAAAGAAAAAAACATTCATCTTCAAGAAGCTAATGCTTTATTTTTCCCTTTAATGGTGCTACTTATTGGGTTAAGTAATATTATTGTAATTTATATTGGAGGCCAACAATATATTAATAATGAGATTCAAATAGGAACTATAATTGAGTTTATGCTATATGTTAACATCTTAACTTGGCCCGTTGCAGTTGTTGGTTGGGTTACCTCTATGATGCAGCAGGCCGAGGCCTCTCAAGTAAGAATTAATGAATTTTTAAACCAAGTACCAGAAATACAAAATTACAATACAGCACGAACCTTATTAAAAGGGAAAGTAAATTTTAAAGACGTTTCTTTTACGTATGATGATACTAACATTACCGCTTTAAAGAATATTACTTTTTCTGCAGAAGTTGGAGAAACTGTAGCTTTTTTAGGCAAAACAGGTTCAGGTAAATCTACAATTATAGAATTAATAGCTCGATTGTATGATACAAAACAAGGCACTATCACTTTAGATGACCAACCTATTGAAACTACCAACTTAAACGATATTAGAAATCAGATTGGTTTTGTGCCGCAAGACCCGTTCTTGTTTTCTGAAAGTATTGGTAACAATATAAAATTTGGAAATGAGAAGGCCACAGAAGAAGAAATTATAAAGGCAGCAAAAAATGCAGTCGTACATGAAAACATTATAGAATTCCCTAATGGTTATCAAACAATATTAGGCGAGCGTGGAGTAACACTTTCTGGTGGACAAAAGCAACGTGTTTCTATTGCTAGAGCAATTATTAAAAATCCTAAAATTTTAATTTTTGATGACTGTTTATCTGCCGTTGACACAGAAACCGAAGAGAGAATATTAACTAATTTGAAGCAAGTATCTAAAAATAAGACAACTTTTATAATTAGCCATAGAGTCTCCTCTGCAAAAAATGCAGATAAAATTATTATTTTAGATGCAGGTAAAATAGTTCAGCAAGGAACTCATAATCAGTTGATAACAACAAAAGGTTATTATAAATATTTGTACGAACAACAACTTTTAGAAAAAGAAAATTAATCTTTAACATTGCTACGTAAAATATTTTGTTAGATTTGTTATCATAAATTAATTGTATAACTACTATTTAAAAAGAACATGGCAGAGAGAGTTGAACAGGAAGAAATTTTTTCACAGGTATTAAGAGCTGGAAGAAGAACGTATTTTTTTGATGTAAGAGCAACAAAAGCAGACGATTATTATTTAACAGTTACAGAGAGTAAAAAATTTACACATGATGATGGTACTTTTCATTACCAAAAACATAAAATCTACCTATACAAAGAAGATTTTACAGACTTTCATGAAATGCTAAAGAAAGCTACGGACTACATTATCAATGAAAAAGGTGATGAAGTAATTAGCGAACGGCATCAAAAAGACTTTAAAAAAGAAGAAACAATAACAGTTTCAGAGGATGAAGAGACACCTTCAACTGATAGTTTTACTGATATCTCTTTTGACGATATCTAAAAATTATAGATTATTGTTAAAATATATTTTTT
>CAJXTJ010000078.1 GCA_913061165.1 uncultured Polaribacter sp. | reverse complement strand
GGTCTCGTGGGCTCGGAGATGTGTATAAGAGACAGATTATATGTAATACGAATTTAAAAATAAAAAAATATGGCTTTTCAATTACCAGAATTAGGATATGCGTATGACGCTTTAGAACCTAATATTGATGCAAGAACTATGGAGATTCACCACAGTAAACATCACAACGGATATACAACAAAATTAAACGGAGCAATTGCAGGAACAGAATTAGAAGGAAAATCTATAGAGACTATTTTAGCTAATTTAGATATGAGCAACGGTGGCGTAAGAAATAATGGTGGTGGTTTTTATAATCATTCTTTATTTTGGAAAGTAATGAACCCAGAAGATAAAGGATCTTTATCTGGAGAATTAAAAGAGGCTATTGAAACTGCTTATGGTTCTGAAGAGGCTTTCATGGAGGCTTTTTCAAATGCCGCTGCAACTCAATTTGGTTCTGGTTGGGCATGGTTGTGTGTTCATAAAGGTGGTAAAGTAGAAGTTTGTTCTACACCAAATCAAGACAATCCATTAATGCCAGGTGTTACTTGTCAAGGAACTCCTATCTTAGGGTTAGATGTTTGGGAACATGCTTACTATTTAAACTACCAAAACAGAAGACCAGATTATATTAATGCATTTTTTAATGTAATTAACTGGAACGAAGTTTCAAAAAGATACGCAGAAGCAAAGTAAATTATTTCAATTTAATTTATAAAAAAAAGCATCCAATAATTTGGATGCTTTTTTATTGGACTTTTTTATTTCTTATTTAATAGGCTCTTTTATCATTTCCTTCGTAGAAATTAATAAAAGCTTCATTTACTACTCTATTTCCTCCTGGAGTTGGATAATTTCCTGTAAAATACCAATCTCCTAAATTATCAGGACATGCAATGTGTAAGTTTTCTACAGTTTGATAAATAACATCAACGTCTGCTTTAATATCTTTAGTTTTTAACATCTCAGCAATTTTAGCGGAAACCTCTTCTACTGCAAAAGGCGCATAAATTTCTTTTACAAAATTTATAATATCCTCATCCTTTTTACCCTGTTGTGCTTTTGATTTTTTGTAAACGGCCTTTATAATATTTTCTTGCTTTGTGTCTTTTAGAAGCGCTATTGCTGCTTTAAAAGCAATAAAAGCTTCAATTCTAGCCATATCTATTCCGTAACAATCTGGATATCTAATTTGTGGTGCAGAAGAAACAACTACTATTTTTTTAGGCCCTAGTCTGTCTAAGATTTTAATTATACTTTTCTTTAAGGTAGTTCCACGAACAATACTATCATCTATAATTACAAGATTGTCTGTAGGTTTTACAACACCATATGTAATATCATATACATGTTCTACCAAATCATCTCTACTGCTATCGTCGGCAATAAATGTTCTTAGTTTGGCATCTTTAATTGCTATTTTTTCAAAACGAGCTCTTTCAGATAAAATTTCCGTTACTCTCTTAGCAGATAGTTTTGTACCACCAGCTAAAATTTTTGCTGTTTTTTGCTCATTTAATAAATCTTCAGCAGCCTCTGTCATTCCATAAAAAGACGTTTCTGCCGTATTTGGTATGTATGAAAAAACAGAATTAGAAATATCAGAATTAATAGATTTTAAAATCTTTGGAAACACTAATTTCCCTAAGTTTTTACGTTCTTCATAAATAGAAGCATCACTTCCTCTAGAAAAATAAATACGTTCAAAAGAACATGATTTCTTTTCTCTAGGCTCTAGTACTTTTTCTATAGAAGTTTTACCGTTCTTTTTTATAATTAAAGCATGCCCTCTTTCCAATTCCTGAACAGCATCAATCTTCACATTAAATACAGTTTGTATTACTGGTCTTTCTGAAGCAACCACTACAACTTCATCATCTTCATAGAAGAATGTAGGTCTAATTCCGTTTGGATCTCTTAAAACGAAAGCATCTCCATGCCCAACTAAACCTGCTAATGCATACCCTCCATCCCAATTTTTTGCAGATCTACTTAATACATTTTGTAGGTCTAAATTTTCTTCAATAAATGGAGAAGCATCTTTTTTGTTGAATCCTTTTATTTTTGCTTGTTGGTATAAACTAGAAACTTCTTCTTCCAAAAAATGACCAATTTTCTCCATTACAGTTACTGTATCTGTAAACTCTTTTGGATGCTGACCTAACTCTACCAATTCTTCTAATAATTGTTTAGAATTAGTCATGTTAAAGTTACCAGCCACAATTAAATTTTGATGACGCCAATTGCTCTGACGTAAAAATGGATGCACACTTTCGATACTATTTTTACCAAAAGTACCGTACCTAACATGTCCTAAAAATAAGTTCCCTATATATGGCATGTGCTCTTCTTGCCAAGCAACATCGTCTTTTTTATCTGGATTTTGCTCTAAAACACCGTTTAAACGATCATTTATTTGCGCAAAAATGTCTTGTATAGGCTGCGATTGGTTAGAACGAACTCTACTTACATACCTAGTACCTGGTGCTACGTTAAATTTTACACTTGCAAAACCAGCACCATCTTGACCCCGATTGTGTTGTTTCTCCATTAATAAATACATTTTATTAATTCCGTAAAAAGCAGAACCGTATTTATCCTTGTAAAACTGTAAAGGTTTCTTTAATCGAACAAGTGCAATTCCGCATTCGTGTTTAATCGCGTCACTCATTTTGTGTTGTTTTTAGTGTGTTGAGTTGTTGTTAATCTTGGGTTGTTTCAAAAAAAAATCCGCAGTCGAAACTGCGGATTAAATTTAAGATAATTTTATATCAAATTGTGTTAATTCTTTAAAAGCTTGTAAGCGCTCTTTAACTTCATCTTTCTTAAGCTCTTGCATGCGCTCTGTGCCAAATTTTTCTACACAGAAAGATGCCAAATTAGAACCATAAATAATTCCGTTCTTCATATTCTCAAAAGAAATATCTTCTGTTTTTGCTAAATAACCACAAAAACCTCCAGCAAATGTATCTCCCGCTCCTGTAGGATCAAAAACTTCTGCTAACGGCAAAGCTGGTGCATAAAACATTTTTTCTCCGCTAAATAACAAAGCACCATGTTCTCCTTTTTTAATTACTACATATTTTGGTCCCATTTCATGAATCTTTTTAGCCGCATTTACTAGAGAATACTCTCCAGATAACTGTCTTGCCTCTTCATCATTAATGGTAATTACATCTACCCTTTTTAAAACCGTGTGTAAATCATCTAGCGCAATATCCATCCAAAAATTCATAGTATCTAAAACCACTAATTTTGGTTTTTCCCTCATTTGATCTAAAACAGAAGCTTGTGTTAAAGGATGTAAATTTCCTAACATTACAATACCAGCATCTTTAAATTTTTCTGGGACAATTGGGGTAAATGTTTCTAAAACATTTAATTCTGTGATTAACGTATCACGTGAATTCATATCATTATGATATTTTCCACTCCAGAAAAATGTTTTGCCGTTCTTATCCACTTCAATTCCATCGGTATTAATACCTTTAGAATTCATCATTTCTAAATAAGAGGCTGGGAAATCTCCACCAACAACGGAAACAACACCGGTCTCTACTCCGAATTGTGATGCTGCCAAACCTACAAAAGTTCCAGAGCCTCCTAATATTTTATCTGTTTTACCAAAAGGTGTTTCAATAGCATCAAAAGCTACAGTACCTACTGCTAATAATTTACTCATTTCTTAGATTTTATGCGTAATTTTACATTATACAAAAATGCGCTTTTTAAAAGGGCAAAAATAAGTTTTAAAAATGACTATTACAGAAATACAAGAAGAAATTATTGATGAGTTTTCTATGTTTGATGATTGGATGGAACGCTATGAGTATATTATAGAACTTGGTAAATCTTTGCCTATTATTTCAGACCAATATAAATTAGATGAAAACCTAATAAAAGGCTGCCAATCTAAGGTTTGGTTATACTCTGAATTAGATACTGATAAAATAAAATATACTGCAGACAGCGATGCTATTTTAACAAAGGGTATTGTGGCATTATTGTTGCGCGTTTTCTCTGGACAGAAACCAATGGACATTTTAAGCACAGAAACTACCTTTATAGATGCAATTGGATTAAAAGAACATTTAAGTCCTACAAGAGCAAATGGATTGGTTTCTATGGTGAAACAAATAAAAATGTACGCCATTGCGCAACAAACAAAATTAACTGATTAAGAACAAAAATTATGACAGATAAAGAACTAGAAGAAATTGGAGATAAAATTGTAAATGTTTTAAAAACAATTTACGATCCAGAAATACCTGTAGATATATACGAATTAGGCTTAATTTATGATGTATTTGTATCTGATGATAACAATGCAAAAATTTTAATGACTTTAACGTCTCCTAATTGCCCAGTTGCAGAGAGTCTACCTTTAGATATTGAAGAAAAAGTAAAATCTTTGAAGGAAATTAATAGCTGTGAAGTAGAAATTACATTCGACCCAACTTGGACATCTGAAATGATGAGCGAAGAGGCAAAATTAGAATTAGGGATGCTTTAGAATTTTAGCTTTTAGCAAAACGAAACCTTTGAAATCAATTTAAAAAATGGCTGAAGAAATTATAAATAGAGTAGTAAGTAGCAAATTAAAAACATTTGATCTTGAGGAAATTTATCCTGAAGGCGATAGAGTTTTATTTGATATTAAAGACTGGTTATTTCAAGAACTTATTTTAAAAGAAAAAGACTTTAGGGCGTATGTAAAAGACCACGATTGGTCTCAATACAGAAACTCTTTTGTTGCCATAACTTGCTCTGTAGAGGCAATTATACCTTCATGGGCTTTTATGCTAATTGCTGCAGAAGTTACACCCTTTGCAAAAAAAGTTGTTGTTGGAGATTTAGAATTGTTAGAAACCGTTTTATATCAAGAATTATTAAGTTTTGTAGATCTAAAAGATTTTACAGATTGCCCCGTAATAATTAAAGGCTGTGCAGAAAAACCAATACCTAATTCTGCATTTGCATTCTTAATTGCTAAATTACAACCTATTGCTAAATCTATTCTTTTTGGAGAGGCGTGCTCCACAGTGCCATTATACAAAGCTAAAAAATAATATTCCCTTTTTTAATTTATTTACTTTGAACAGAATTATCCTTACTCTATGCATCCTCTTAGTATCAAATTCCTATTCACAAGACAAGGAAAAAGATACGATATCAAAACCAAAATGGAAGGTGAAAGGAAGGCTAGCTTTTATCTTTAATCAATCTTCTTTTTCTAATTGGGCCTCTGGTGGACAAAACACGGTAGCAGGAAATATAAACTTGAACTACGATTTTAACTATAAAAAGGAAAATATAAATTGGGATACCAGAATAATTACAGGATATGGTATTAGTTATATTGGTGAAGAAGGGTACCGGAAAACAGATGATCGTTTCGAATTGAACACACTATTAGGAATAAAAACTAGTCCCAATTGGTTTTTATCCTTTATTGGAAACTTTAGAACGCAATACACAAAAGGTTTCGACTATAAACAAGAACCTAAATCAATGGTTTCAGGGTTTTTAGCACCTGCTTATTTAACTTTTGGACCAGGAATGTTATTTAAAAAATCTGATGAATTAAGCTTAAACATTGCACCTGCGACTGCAAGGTATACATTTGTAAATGATTTTTTTTCTGGGAAATTTGGTGTTGAAGAAGGTAAGAACACAGCATTTAGTTTAGGTTTTAACCTATCTGGATATTATAAATTTAGTATCATGAAAAATATTGAAATGGAAAATATCTTAACAATGTATTCAGATTACTTAGCCAATGTTGGTAATGTAGATTTAGATTATCAAACAAACATTCGTTTTAAAGTAAATAGCCATATTAAAATGCACATGACCTTTCATACAATAATCGATGACAATTCTTCGAGTAGAATACAGTTTAGACAATTATTTGGCTTAGGTGTAAACTATAGTTTTCATGAAAAAGTGACGTATTAACAACTTTTACTAAATTTAATTAGTTACTACTAGATAAGGTTCTCTTAAAAAAATTATACCACAAGAAAATCTAGCATACACTTTATTAGGCTAAATTTAAAAAAACATTTGTTATTTAATATTTACTCTTCTTTGTATTCATCATACAAAAAGTTGTTATAAGGAAAACGTTCGATGTGAATTTTCTTCACTTCATTATATGCTGTTTCCTTAAACTCTTCTAAATTCTCTTTATTTAAAGCAGAAATAAAAATAGAAGTTTCATTTTTATCGTTCATCCAAGTTTTTTGCCAATCTTCAAGTGTATAATGTATTTTACTTCTTTCTGTAACAATATCGTCTTCCTCAATGGTTTCATGCGCATATGCATCAATCTTATTAAAAACCATTACAGTTGTTTTATCTGCACACTTAATGTCCGCTAAAACTCCGTTTACAGAAGCAATATGATCTTCAAAATTTGGATGTGAAATATCTACAACATGCAATAATAAATCTGCTTCTCTAACCTCATCTAAGGTAGATTTAAAAGATTCTACTAATTGTGTTGGCAGCTTTCTAATAAAACCTACAGTGTCTGTCATTAAAAACGGAATATTCTTAATAACCACTTTTCTAACCGTGGTATCTAAAGTTGCAAATAATTTGTTTTCGGCAAAAACATCACTTTTACTAATAACGTTCATCAAGGTAGATTTCCCAACATTGGTATAACCAACTAGTGCAACACGTACCATTTTACCACGATTTTTTCGCTGAACAGCCATTTGCCTGTCAATGGTCTTTAATTTCTTTTTTAGAAGGTCTATTTTATCACGAATAATACGTCTATCTGTTTCTATTTCTGTTTCACCAGGTCCACGCATTCCAATACCCCCTTTTTGCTTATCAAGGTGTGTCCAAAGTCTTGTTAAACGAGGTAATAAATATTGACATTGTGCTAACTCTACTTGTGTTTTTGCTGAACTCGTCTGCGCTCTTTGTGCAAAAATATCTAAGATTAAATTGGTTCTGTCCAAGATTTTACAATCTAAAACTTTTTCTATATTTCGTATTTGTGCTGGCGATAACTCGTCATCAAAAATAGCGGTACCAACACCGTTAGATTCTATATAAGCTCTTACTTCATCTAGCTTACCAACTCCTAAAAAAGTTTTAGGGTTAGGTCTTTCCATCTTCTGAACAAAGCGTTTTACAGTAACTCCACCAGCCGTAGATGTTAAAAAATCTAACTCATCTAAATACTCATTAGACTGGGTTTCATTCTGTTGTTGCGTGATTACACCAATTAAAACTGCCTTTTCAGAAATTGCTTCTTTTGCGTCTATCATAGACAACAAAAGTACGAACTATTCTTCTCTTTGAGACATAAAACGGAGGTAACAAATACTAAAGGTAAAATGAATAAAAATAATAACTACTTCTTTCCTTGCTGACTAAAAGCATCTCTTAACTTTTGATCATTTAAAATATATTTCTTGTATTTACCATCTCTATATCTGTAATAGATAAAGAAAGGCATAAATAAAAATGCTAGATATAAAATACCTAAACCCATTACAATCTGTGCTTTTTCATGCTCTGTATTTACTAAATACGCTCCTACCCCCATCCAAACTAAAAAGACAATAAACATTATTTTTAACGCTAATTTCATATTGCAAAACTACAAAAGTTATATCTTTAATTTTTTAAAAAATACTATGGAAAAAATAAATTACAAAATAGACCACTCTACCAATAATTTAAAGGCTTATAATAATTCAGATACGCTACAATATACCGCAAGTTGGTTTTTAGAGTTTGGAAAAACTACTTCTGAAATCTATAATTTAGAAAATGAAACTATATACACCATTACTAAAAAATTTAAATTTTGGAAATGGAGAATGTCTTATAATATTTCACCTAAAAACAAAGAAAGTCTTGTTTTAATTTCTAGTAATACTGCAAATTCTGTTTTTAAATTGCAATTAGATACCGATCTTTATGAGGTTCAAATTCATTATTTTCAGAAGCAATCGATTTTTAAAAACGGGATTAAAATAGCAGAAATAAATGATGCTTTTGCTGAATCTTTTGAAGAAAACACCAGCAACGTTTTACTTTTAAATTCTGAAGATTTAGAAATTATTTTTTTACTTTATACATGTTTAAAAACAGGTATTGTTAATCAAAAGTCTGTTATAAAGTCTCAAAAAGAATTAATTTCTCTTAAAGAAAAATGGGGTTCTTAATGGAGTTTAAATCTTTCTATTACCCTAAATTAATATATAAAATTGAAGAAATACCAAAAGCACTAAAATTGCAAATGAAATAATTAATGGCTTAGAAATTTGCTTCTTTTGGTGCTGTAGCTCTTTGCCCAAATTTTTATTCCAAAAATATTCCACTAAAACAGCATACCCAACTAAGTTGAAAAGTATTGTTAGAAAAAATGTTTTTGGAAGGTAGTCTAAAAGTATTATAGTTAGAAAGGTATAGGAAATCCCAAAAACAAGCACTTCAACTCTTGCCTTTGGTTTGTTCATTTTTTTTAAATTACTCATTAATAAAACAGCACCAAATAAGGTGCTAAAAAAGATAGTAAATCCCTGTATTGCTCTTTTTGAATATAAAATTGGGAAGACCGTTGCTTCAGATGAAGCTTCATGATAGTCTTTGTCTAATTCTTTTTCTTCGATTAAAACATCTTTTTCTAAATTAACTGGATTGTGAGTAATGGAGCCTTTTTCAATGATATTTCTATTTTCTAACTCCCAAATTACCGCCTGTATAGCTTCATCTGTATACATCTTTTTATCTTCTAAAATATTTTCTAACTCGTTGTTAGACTTCTTTAACATGTTTTGAGTAAAATTGTTTGCTCTCATTTTAATTTATTTTCTTTAGCTCGTAACTTCGATTAATTTATTTCTATAAGCTGTTAACAACTTAGACTTAGAAATAAAGCCAATGTATTTATTGTTTTCAATAACTGGTAAATTCCATGCACCACTTTTTTGAAACTTCTTCATAACATCTGTCATTCTGTCTTTTCCAACAACTATGACTTCTGGTGGTTTTTGCATTACTTCTCTTGCAATTACCTTATTATATAAAGTCTGGTCAAACATAATAGGTCTAATATCATCTAACAAAATAATACCCAATAGCCTATTACTTTCTTGATCTACTACAGGGAAAATATTCCTGTTCGATTTCACCACTGCTTCTTTTATCATTTCACCCAAACTCATATTGGCATAGACAGCAATAAAATTATTTTCTATAACTTTATCTATCTCCATTAAAGTTAAAACTGCATGGTCTTTATCATGGGTAATCAATTCTCCTTTTCTACCTAATTCCATTGCGTACACAGAATAGGGATGCACATATTTTGCAAGAGAATAAGAAATTGCAGCCGTTATCATTAGCGGAATAAAAAGGCCATAACCTCCAGTGACCTCTGCTATTAAAAATATTGCAGTTAGTGGTGCATGCAAAACAGCCGCCATTAAACCAGCCATACCAACCAGGGTAAAGTTACTTTCAGAGATAGTAGAAAGTCCGGTATTATTTATAATTTTAGCTACCACATTCCCTAAAATACTCCCCATAAATAAGGTTGGTGCAAAAATACCTCCAACACCGCCAGCACCAAAGGTCAAGGCACTTGCTATAATTTTAAAAAAAACCAAACCTATTAGTAAAAGGATAACAATCCAAACATTAGTTAAATCTAAATGCATAAAATTATTTTTTAAGGCTTCCTCAGGGTTTCCGGCAACTATATTATTAATAACCTCAAAGCCTTCACCATATAAAGGCGGAATAAAATAAACCAAAATACCTAGACCTGTTCCGCCACTGTCTCTTATACACATCTGACGCTGCCGACGACTCCTTACG
>CAJXTJ010000077.1 GCA_913061165.1 uncultured Polaribacter sp. | reverse complement strand
CGAGATGTAGAGAGGTCTCGTGGGCTCGGAGATGTGTATAAGAGACAGATACAATATAGTAAAAGTTTTTACAAATTTTTACTATATTATGGTTGGTTCATATTTTGTAAATTTTCAAACCAATAACCTAACTAATTTAAACTTTATTAAAACCTAGAAGTAACAAACACATTTCTTTATTATGAACAAGTATTGGCATAAATAGAAAGTTTACTTTTACAAAAATACTTAAAATTATTAAGTTTTCTTTATGATGAATGATCGTTATCTTTGTAACTATTATCGTTTTCTAATTTAAAATGATTTACGGCCAAAGCCACAAAAAATATACGAATGAATAAAATACTTTCTCTTTTAATGATTGTTCTTTTTTTAAGTTGCTCTAGTAGGGCTCAAGACGCTGCTAAAGAAAATAAAAAATACAAAATAGTTAAAACTAACGCTCAATGGAAAAAAGAATTGACAAGCGAACAATATTATGTACTTCGCAAAGCAGGTACAGAAAGAGCTTTTACAAGTCCTATAAATAAGAACTATAAGGATGGTTTATTTGTCTGTGCGGCCTGTAAAACGCCTTTATACGAATCTCAGTTTAAGTTTGATTCTGGCACTGGTTGGCCTTCTTTTGATAGAGCAATTGATAATAATGTGGAATTAGATGTAGATTATAAGATTGGTTACGCAAGAACCGAATTAAAATGCAACACCTGTGGTGGTCATTTGGGACATTCTTTTAATGATGGACCTAAAAATACTACAGGAAAGAGACATTGCATAAATGGTGTTGCTTTAGAGTTTATTCCAAATAATAAATAGACGAGATATTTATATTCTTATAGTTTGTAACCTCCTTTTAATTTTAATGTATATTAATGAAAATAAATATTTAGACATTAACCTTGGTGCTTCATATATGCTTTTATAATTCTCTACTAGTTGCATAATAATCTTTATTTATTACTTTTAATGACGCTAACTATTCTGATACAACTAGGTGTATAACGTGTAAAACATTGAACGACATTATTAATTTCACTATTAAAAATTAAATAGTATTAGAGTTTAGTTAGTTTACAAACTCTAAAGAAATTAAAGCTCATTTTTTCTTTTGTATATTTATTTTTAAACATTTTATAAACTTCTTTTCTTCATTATTCATACAGAAAAAGTAATCTAAAAAAGCCTAAAATAACTATCTAAAAATACTTGTTAATTTATTATATTTGTCTTTCCAAAAAAGACACAAATTATGTTTAATAATTTAAGCGATAAATTAGATAAAGCCTTACACACCCTAAAAGGACACGGTAAAATTACAGAAGTTAATGTTGCAGAAACTTTGAAAGAAGTAAGAAGAGCATTACTTGACGCCGATGTGAATTTTAAAATTGCCAAAGATTTTACAAAAAAAGTACAAACACAAGCGCTAGGGCAAGATGTACTAACAACATTAAATCCAGGACAGTTAATGGTAAAACTGGTAAAGGACCAACTAACGCTATTAATGGGTGGTGAAACTGTTGGCGTTAATCTAGGTGGTTCTCCAACCATTATTTTAATGTCTGGTTTACAAGGCTCTGGTAAAACTACTTTTTCTGGGAAATTGGCAAACTTCTTAAAAACTAAAAAATCTAAAGAAGTACTTTTGGTTGGTTGTGATGTATACAGACCCGCAGCAATAAATCAATTACAAGTTGTAGGAGAGCAAATTGGTGTAGAAGTTTATGCAGAAGTTGAGAATAAAAACCCTGTAGAAATTTCTAAAAATGCTGTAAAATATGCCAAAGCAAATGGTAAAAACGTAGTTATCATAGATACTGCTGGTCGTTTAGCTGTAGATGAAGAAATGATGAAAGAAATTTCTGAAATTCACAAAACTGTACAACCACAAGAAACTTTATTTGTAGTAGATGCGATGACGGGGCAAGATGCTGTAAATACGGCAAAAGCTTTTAATGATATTTTAAATTTTGATGGTGTTGTACTTACCAAGTTAGACGGTGATACTCGTGGTGGTGCTGCTTTATCTATAAAATCTGTAGTTAATAAACCTATTAAATTTATTGGTACCGGTGAAAAAATGGATGCGATTGATATTTTTCATCCAGATAGAATGGCAGACAGAATTCTAGGAATGGGGGATGTTATTTCTCTTGTTGAAAGAGCACAAGATCAATATGACGAGGAAGAGGCTAGAAAATTACAGAAAAAAATTGCTAAAAACCAGTTTGGGTTTGATGACTTTTTGACGCAAATACAGCAAATTAAAAAAATGGGAAGCATGAAAGACCTTATGGGTATGATTCCTGGAGCGGGCAAAGCAATGAAAGATGTAGATATTGATGATGATGCTTTTAAAGGTATTGAAGCAATAATACATTCTATGACACCACTAGAAAGAAGTACACCAAACAGCATCGATTCTAGTAGAAAAAAGAGAATTGCCAAAGGTTCTGGAACTTCAGTTAATGCCGTAAACCAACTAATGAAGCAATTTAATCAGATGAGCAAGATGATGAAGATGATGCAAGGTGGTGGTGGCAAAAAAATGATGCAAATGATGCAAGGAATGAAGTAGTAATTTTACTTTAAAAAATATAATTTAAAGAAATAAGTAATAAATCTCAAATAAAAACTAATTGAATGATTTTACTAAACGGAAAAAAAACGGCTGCAGATATTAAAGAAGAAATTGCGTTAGAAGTAAGAGAGCTAAAAGATAACGGTCACAAGACACCGCATTTAGCTGCAATTATTGTTGGTAATAATGGAGCAAGTATTACATATGTAAATGCAAAAGTAAAAGCTTGTGAGCGTGTTGGTTTTGAATCTACTTTAATAAGATTACCTGAAGAAGTTACAGAAAATGATTTATTAAATGAAATTGCCATTCTAAATATTGATAATGATATTGATGGTTTTATAGTGCAACTTCCGCTACCAAAACACATAGACGAGCAAAAAGTATTAATGGCTGTAAACCCAGATAAGGATGTAGATGGATTTCATCCAACAAATGTTGGGAAAATGGCCCTAAACTTACCCACATTTATTTCTGCTACTCCATTTGGTATTTTAGAGTTACTAGAAAGATACAACGTAGAAACTTCTGGAAAACACGTGGTAGTTTTAGGAAGAAGTCATATTGTTGGCAGCCCAATTAGCATCTTACTTTCACAAAAAAGAAAGGTTGGTAACGCTACAGTAACCATGTGCCATAGTAGAACTAAAAATTTAAAAGAACTTACCTTACAAGCAGATATTATTATTGCTGCTATAGGAATTCCTGAATTTCTAAAAGCAGATATGGTAAAGAAAAATGTAACTGTTATAGATGTCGGAATTACGCGTTTAGCAGATTCCTCCAAAAAAAGCGGATTCAGATTGGTTGGTGATGTTGCCTTTGAGGAAGTGTCTAAAAAGGCTGAATTTATTACTCCAGTTCCAGGCGGTGTTGGTCCAATGACTATTGCAATGTTATTAAAAAACACATTATTAGCTTGCAAAAGAAATTCTTAAATATTAAGATTATAAAAACACACAACCTTACAATTTATATTTTAAAAACTTAATCTTGTGGTAATAACAAGTATTATGTTTAGATTTACTAGATGGATTTCTTCTTAAAAGAGAACAATAATTTTACTCCTTTTTCTGTGCAACACATTATTGTGGTACTTTTTTGTATTTGTTTTGGCTTTGCTTTGATTTTTATTACCAAGAAACAGACGGATAAGGTGCAATCGATTATTGGAAATATTTTGGCTTTTTCAATTTGTTTTACTGTTGTTTTAGGAACTTTTATCCAC
Organism: uncultured Polaribacter sp.; assembly: GCA_913061165.1. Classification (GTDB taxonomy): domain Bacteria; phylum Bacteroidota; class Bacteroidia; order Flavobacteriales; family Flavobacteriaceae; genus Polaribacter. Next base: position 6,052 of record CAJXTJ010000077.1, on the reverse strand, counting down.
TTATACAAAGGAAATTTTAATGTTCAAGAAGATTTACCCTTACACTTGTGTAGTTTCTTAGCACTAATAATTCCGGTTTTATCAGTCACAAAAAAGTTTGTGTATTATGAAATCTTTTTTTTCTTAATATTAGCAGGTACATTGCAATCTGTAATTACGCCAGACGAATATAATTATCTAAACTTCCCATTTTTCAGGTATTGGTTTGTGCACGCAGGGCTTGTTATTTTCATGTTCTTTGCAACATTTATCTATAAAATGAGACCAACGCTTAAAAGTGTTGGTAAATCATTTTTAGGAATGCAAGCATACATGCTTTTTATGTTTATACTCAACTACTTTTTAGGTTCTAACTATTTTTTTACGAATAGAAAACCAGATGCAGCCACAGCACTAGATCTTTTTGGAGATTGGCCTCAGTATATTTTTGTAGTTGAAATTCTGGTAATTCCTTATTTTATGCTAATTTACCTACCTTTCTACCTCACAAGGAAAAAAGTTTAAGTGTCCTCTCTATGCACCAAATCAATAGAAAAAGCTGGAGTACAAACAGACATATATTCGCAAGGTTCTTTAAAAGGATTTGAGTATTGAACTCTCGTATTCTTTTCTAATTTAATAGACTGGCCTGCTTTTAAAACTAGAACTTCTCCATCAATAATAAACTGTTTCTTACCCTTAATGACATAAGTATATTCATCAAATTCTGGAGTTTGAAAAGGTTCACTCCAGTTAGGTGGTGCAATCATGTGCGCAATACTAGTTAGGGTATTACCGTCTGTAGCACCTCCAAAATGTTCTTCTATTAGTTTACCATCTGTCGTTGGTACAACAAATGGAGCTTTTTGAATAGTGTATTTTTTTTTCAAAATGTTTTCTAATTAAACCAAACGATAAAAGATTTCATTTTTGCTAAATCAGGAATTTGTTCTAAAGTTACTTTCTGAGTCGTAAAATCTCTTAAACCTAATTCTTCTTTATCTATCGCTATTGTTGTGTTTAGATCGTCTAAAAATAGGGTTGCAGAAGTTAAAGTAGTTTCTACCCTATTGATCTTATTATTCACATTAATCTCAGAAAAACTAGAGTTTATGTTTAATGAAGTCTCAGAATTAAATCTAGCGTCATGAATCTCAACACTTTTAATAGTAGAAACTGAATCTAGTTGCTCTTTTGGAATAATCGTTAGCATGTGCTTGCCTCCTTTTTCAAAAATTAAATATTCATCATCATCTTGAAAATAGTTATCACCCAAAGCACCTTCACTTAAATTTTTTACAATAGAATCATTTTTAAAAATATGAGTTAATTCTTGTATGGTAGTTTTTGTTGTTAAATGCCCAACTTTACCTTTTTGAATTTTAAATTTTCCTCCATCACTGCAACCTATAATACATATAGAAGATGCAATTAATACTATTGATAAAATATTATTTTTGATCATATTTTCTGTTAGTTATTGGTATAACGTTCTTTTTTAAGTTTTGTTATTTTAAAACGGATATTTTAATAATAACCAAAAGTACTTTTATTAAAAGAATATTTTTATAAATTAAGTTAAACAAATTTATACAAAAACAGGATCAAAGTTTACTGAAACTTGTTTTATTTAAAGATTTTGTTTGTGATAAAAATTAAAATCATGTCACACTTAAAATTAGAAAAATAAAAATAGACTCTTAGTTTAAAAAGAGTAGACTCTTTTTATGTGCTGAGATCCTTTTAAAACAGGTATTCAATTACTTTTGAAAATACTCAGGAATTAGTCCTTTTAACTTTTCTAAGGTTTCCGTCACTGTTAAATCGCTCATACCACCAGAAGCATTTGCATGTCCGCCTCCATTAAAATGCTCTTTTGCTAAAAGGTTCACAGGGTTTTCTGCACCTTTAGATCTAAAAGAAATTTTCATAATTCCGTCACGTTCTGTAAACACAATAGCAGCTTTCATACCTTTTATAGATAATACCAAGTTAGCCAAACTGTCAGTATCACCTTTTTTATAATTGTATTTGGCTAGTTCTTCTTTAGATAAGGAAATAATAGCAACATTATAATCGTATAAAACCTCTAATTTCTCACTCATTGCATACCCTTGCAAACGCAAACGACTTTCAGTATTGTTATCGTTTAGTTTTTCGTGAATTAAATGATGCTCCACTCCTGCTCTCAAAATTTTAGCTAGCACCTCATGTGTTCTTGGCTTTACAGAATTAAATCTAAAACTACCAGTATCTGTTAAGATACCAAGGTATAAAGGTGTTCCAATTTTTTCATCTAACATGTCTAAGTGCCCAGAATGCTCTATTAAATCTACGATTAGCTGCGAAGTAGAAGATGCAGTAGTTTCAGAGAGCGTTATTGCAGGAAATTCTTCAGGATTCAAATGATGATCTATCATAATTTTTTTGCCAGTTGCTTCTTCTAACAAAACTTGCATTTCTGGGCCTACACGACTAATAGCATTGTAATCTAAACAAAAAATTAAATCTGCTTTTTTAATCGTTGTTGTAACTTCTTCAGGATTTTCTTCCATTAAAAGAATATTGGTAGTATCTAACCAATATAAAAAATCTGGTGCTTTATCTGGATGACAAATGATAACCTTTTTACCGAGTTTCTCTATAAAGTGAAGTAATCCTAAAGAGGAACCTATAGAGTCTCCATCTGCAGATTTATGCGCTGTAATAACGATATAAGAAGCTGCTTGAATTTCTGCTTCAATTTGTTTGTAAATATTCATGTATTGTGTTTTTTCAATTGCGAAAAATATTGCAATTGTATGTTTTTAGTGAAGATGTAAAGTTAGGTTTATTATCAGGGAGCTAAAGAAACTATTTTTAGTTTTTCAATAAGGTTCTTTTATTCTTTTATTTCTGCTTAAAAAAAAGAAAAAAAGTTCAAATTTATTTGCACCATACAAATTTTAAAGAATACTAATTAATCCATTTCTTAAAATCTTTTACCCTTTCTCTACTCACAATAATTTCGATTTCAGTATGAGAATTTAAAATTAGTTTTAAACGAGAATTAGAAAATGCAATAATATCTTTAATTGAATTTATATAGACTATAAAAGTACGATTTACTCTAAAGAATTTCTCAGGGTCTAATTGCTCTTGCCAATCCTCTAAAGAGTTATCTAATAAATAATTTCTGTTTTCTAAAGTATGTATATATGTCGATTTATTTTCACTGTAAAAACATTCAATCGTGTCTATATTTACAATTTTTATATGCTGACCAATTTTAATTGTTAGTCTTTTTTTGAACTTTCTATCAACCGGATTTATCAATAATTTCCGAATCGCATCTATATCTACCTGAACATTTGTTTGCTTTGGCTGCTTAACTTTAAACATGTCTATAGCAAATTTTAGCTCGTCTTCGTCTAACGGTTTTAATAAATAATCGATGCTGTTTAACTTGAAAGCTTTTAAAGCATATTCATCATAAGCTGTGGTAAAAATAATGGCAGATTTGACTTCAATTTCTTCAAAAATCTCAAATGATAATCCATCTGAAAGCTGAATATCTAAAAAGATTAAATCTGGGTGTTTGTTGTTCTGCAACCAGTTTAAAGATTCTTCTACAGAATGCAACATTTGCTCCACTTCGATGCCTAAAACTGCCAACATTCTGTTTAATCTTCTTGCTGCTGGTTTTTCGTCTTCAATAATAATTACAGTCATACTAATTTAAATCCTTTTTATTCATATACTCTTTAACCTTCCTCTCTTCCCAATCTTTATTAAATAAATTTGGGAAAGCAAACGTCTTTACTCCATGCAGTGTTAAAAAAATTCCCCAAAGAAACCAAATAGGAAGGTGTTTATGATCACCGCCATCAAACTGATTACTTAGTATAAAATCGCCAACTAGTTTAAAAGAAAAGTTCCAAATAAATGCTAAAAACAAATTTATCAAAATATACGCAACCACATGTTTATAGAACTTTTTAATTTCTTCTACTCTTTGTGTTGCCCTTTTTAACTTTCTGACTTCTAAATTGTTCATATACTTAAAATTTATCTCTGCGATTATCTTCTTTCTCCATTAACTCTTTAATCTTCTTGTCCTCCCAGTCTTTTCCTAGACCTAAAGATTGAAAACCAAAAGTCCCTAACCAATGAAAGAAAATTCCTATTCCCCAAAAAATCCAAGTAGAGTAAACGCCAAAAGCAGAAAATGCGTCTGAAAAAATATAGCCGCTGCTCATTAACCCGAATATAATAATTCCGCTAAGAAAAATATTAGTAATTACATAAACGGATACATGAATGTAGAACCCCTTAATTGCTTTTACTCTTTTTTTAGCTTTCAAATAACTATGCTCTTGTTCTAAATTTTGATTCATAATATCATCTTATTTAACTTCTTCTTCTTCCTCTATTAATTGCCTTATCTTTTTATCTTCCCAATTTTGTCCGAATCCTAATAAATTAAATCCGAAAATTCGCATCCAATGACAGAACAATCCCAATCCCCAGCCTAAAGTAGAAAACCAGAACCAATGAAAGTTAGGTTCATACTTTAAGTTTACGAATATAATTACTGGAATTATTGTGCAGTAAACAGATAAATGACTGTAAAAGCCTTTTATAGCCTTCATTCTTTTATGAGCTTTAAAATATCCTTGCTCTTTCATTACTTGTATTTATTTTGTTGTTTTTTCATTAGTTCTTCTATCTTTTTTTCTTCCCAATTTTTCCCCAAGAAAATAGTATAATTATTTACTTCTAAAAAGTGAAAAGTTAGGCCAATTCCCCAACCAAACATTGGAAACCAAAACCAGTAAAAACCAGGTGAAAATCTTAAATTGATAAAAATTAAAAACGGAATTACAATACAATAAGAAGCAATATTTTGATAAAATTCTTTTAATTTCTCTACTCTTTTAACTGCTCTCACATATTTACTATTTTCTAAATCGTCTGTATACATCATATTATTCATTTTATATAAGAGCGGTAAACTCACCTTAAATGTTTTATTATTGTTTTCTATTTTAACTCCTTTGTCAGTGATCAATCCGTATCTATCTGCAATATTTTGTAAACCAATTTTGGTACTTTTTCCGATTGCCTCTTTCGGATTCACATTATTGGTTATCATTAAATAACTCCCTTCTTCGTAAATATTTATAGTTAATGGTTTAGAGGTAGAAACCACATTATGTTTTACCGCATTCTCTAATAAAAGTTGCAATGATAATGGTACTATTTTTAACTCGTTATTACTTATGTTGTCTGGAATATTGAACTGAACCGCTTCTTCAAAACGCATTCCCAATAATTCCATATACGTTTTTGCAAACTTTAATTCTTCTTCAATAGGCACTAAATCTTTATTACGTTGTTCTAAAACATATCTATAGACTTTAGATAGTTTTGTTGTAAATCTTTCTGCTTGCGAAGGGTTTTCACCAATTAAACTCGTTAATACATTTAAGCTATTAAATAGAAAATGCGGATCTAATTGATTCTTTAAAGATTCAAATTTTGCAGTTTCTGTTTTGGCTACAATTTCTTGCTTTGTACTCTCTTGTTTTACAGAATTTTTCCATTGAATCATAAATCCTCTAGCATGTATAAATGCAGAGATTCCAAAAGAAAGAATGATGTAAAAAACGTGTTGCCACAGATATCTTCCCGAAAAAAAACGATCTATATTATAACCAGAAATTACAATAAAATTCACATAATCTATAAGTAAAACCACAGGAACTGTATATAAGACTGTAGTCACAATACCTGCCCAAATCCTTGTGTTCGTATGCTCAATCCAATCCCATTTATTACTTAAAGAATCATTAATAATACCCTGAATAAACCCTAATCCAAAAGAATACATTGCAGATATTAAGAGCGTATAACCAATAGCTTTAAAAGAAAAATTTTGATTAATTAATGTGAATAATAATGCAAAGATGAACGTAATTTTTAGACTAACGATTACTCCTTCTTTAAACTGTCTTTTGGTCATACCGCTATTAGAATTCATATTCTGTCTCTTATACACATCTCCGAGCCCACGAGACCTCTCTACATCTCG
>CAJXTJ010000076.1 GCA_913061165.1 uncultured Polaribacter sp. | reverse complement strand
GAGATGTAGAGAGGTCTCGTGGGCTCGGAGATGTGTATAAGAGACAGGTCTTATTCTTTTGAATATTTAATCGTTAAAATAGTAATCATTCATTGGCTTTTCTAGCTGTAGAACACTGCATTCATCTTTTTAATTTTTTGTTTAACAACACTTCAAAATAAAGAATTAGCGTATTTTAGGGGAACATCGGGTAAAAGTAGCGGTGTAAAAAAACGCAACACCTTATTTATGTGGTAGTTGCGTTTTAAAATTGCGTTTAAAGAGGTGTAAATTTCTAAAAATCTTTTTTGCTATCTCAGCTTTGTAATACTTTATATACAACTAGATGAGATGCACACTTATATTGGAATCAACAAAATAATTTACAGATATTACAAGATTACTTTGCAGGTAAAATTTTACCAATACACTCGCCAAAACCAATACGCACATGCTCATTTTTACAATGTGCACGCATAATAACGGTGTCATGGTCATTAATAAATTTACGTGTTGTACCGTCTTTTAATGTCAACGGATTTTGGCCGCGCCAAGTTAATTCTAACATAGAACCAAAGCTATCTTTCGTGGGTCCAGAAATAGTACCAGAACCCATCATATCTCCAGCTTCTACAGGACAGCCATTTACGGTATGGTGCGCTAATTGCTGCGCCATTGTCCAGTACATATATTTAAAATTAGAATTTGCAACTACCGTTTCTTCTCCGTTTTCTGGCTGAATACCAACTTGCAAATGAATGTCATAACTTCCTTTTCCTACTTGTTTTAAGTAGGGTAGTGGTGCATGCACTTGTTTTGGGTTGTCTGTTCTAAAAGGCTCTAAAGCATCTAAAGTAACAATCCAAGGAGAAATGGTAGACGCAAAACTTTTTCCTAGAAATGGGCCTAATGGCACATATTCCCAAGCTTGTATATCTCTTGCAGACCAATCATTAAATTGTACCAAACCAAAAATATGTTCTTCTGTTTCTTCAATAGGTATTCTATCTCCTAAAGCATTTGCATCTGTGGTAATAAATGCCATTTCTAATTCAAAATCTAATAATTTTGAAGGTCCGAAACCAGGCGTGTTACTTCCTTCTGCAGGTCTTGTTTGGCCGTGTGGTCTTCTTACTGGTGTTCCAGAAGGTATAATAGAAGAACTTCTACCATGATACCCAATAGGGATGTGCAACCAGTTTGGCAACAATGCATTTTCTGGATCTCTAAATAAAGAGCCTACATTTGTTGCGTGTTCTTTACTTGCATAAAAATCGGTGTAATCTCCAACAGCAACAGGCAATAACATTTCAACTTCATCCATTCTAAAGATAATTTTATCTTTATGGTCTGCATGGTCTCTTAAAGTACCGTTTACAACATCAAAAACCTCTGCAATTCTATTTCTAACCAATCGCCAAGTTTTTCTCCCATCGGCTATAAAATCATTTAAATTATCTTGTAAGAAAATATCATCTGTTAAAGGAATTCCATCAAAATATCCTAATTGATGAAATGCACCTAAATCTATTGCAAAATCGCCAACTCTACTACCAATAGTAATAATATCATCTCTTGTAATAAAAACACCGAATGGAATATTTTGCAACGGAAAGTCTGAATTTTCTGCTACTTTTAACCAAGATTTTCTATTCGGATTATTTGCTGTTATGATCATTATATAAATTCTTTAATTTGTCCAAATCTATGCAATATATTCCTGCTATTCAGCAGAAACAAAACGAATAACTATTATTTAACATTTGTTTTATTAGAATTACATAAAAATTCATAAATTCTGTAAAATTTTATACAAAAGATATTTAATAGGTTTTGATTTTTCATTACTTTTGATACTTATTTCAAAATAACAACAATGCAAATAGACAATCAAATTTTTGACCTTATTCAGGAAGAAAAAGAAAGACAAATAAATGGTTTAGAGTTGATAGCCTCTGAAAACTTTGCAAGTGAACAAGTAATGCTTGCGCAAGGTTCTGTTTTAACCAATAAATATGCTGAAGGATATCCTGGAAAAAGGTATTATGGAGGTTGTGAAGTTGTTGATATTGTAGAACAAATAGCAATTGATAGAGCCAAAGAATTATTTGGTGCAGCATATGCAAATGTGCAACCACACTCTGGTTCTCAAGCAAATACTGCTGTATTTTTTGCTTGTTTAAAACCTGGTGACACCATTTTAGGTTTCGATTTATCGCATGGTGGTCACTTAACCCATGGTTCTCCAGTAAATTTTTCTGGTAGATTGTACAACCCAAAGTTTTATGGTGTTGAAAAAGAAACCGGTGTTTTAAATTATGATAAGATTCAAGAAATTGCTACTAAAGAGCAACCAAAATTAATAATAGCGGGTGCTTCTGCATATTCTAGAGACATCGATTTTGAGCGTTTTAGAGTAATTGCAGATAGTGTTGGTGCTATTTTATTGGCAGATATATCACATCCTGCAGGAATGATTGCAAAAGGTATTTTAAATGATCCTTTACCACATTGTCATATTGTTACTTCTACAACCCACAAAACATTGCGTGGCCCAAGAGGAGGAATTATATTAATGGGTAAAGATTTTGACAATCCTTTTGGAGAAACCTTAAAAAGTGGAAAACTTAAAAAAATGTCTACTTTATTAAACTTTGCGGTGTTTCCTGGAAACCAAGGCGGACCTTTAGAGCACGTTATTGCTGCAAAGGCAGTTGCTTTTGGTGAGGCTTTAACAGATGAGTTTTTAGAATACCAAATTCAAGTAAAAGAAAATGCTGCTGCAATGGCGAAAGAATTTGTAGCTAAAGGATATAATATTATTTCTGGTGGTACAGACAATCATTGTATGTTGATTGATTTGCGCAACAAAAACATTTCTGGAAAAGATGCAGAGATTGCTTTAGGAAAAGCAGAAATTACTGTAAACAAAAATATGGTGCCTTTTGATGATAAGTCTCCTTTTATAACCTCTGGTATTAGAGTAGGTACGCCTGCTATTACAACTCGTGGCTTAAAGGTAGAGCATATGAAAGCTGTTGTAGACTTTATAGATGAAGCAATTACAAATGCTGATAATGAGGAAGCATTGCATGAAATTAGTGATCGTGTGGCTGAGATGATGAGTTCAAGAAGACTGTTTGTAATGTAAGTCGTGTATTGATTTATAAATTGCTCAATTGAGTAAAAAATATAATAAAAAAAAGCATCAAGTTAATTCTTGATGCTTTTTTCTTTTTAGTTCAAACTAGGGCTATTTTAGTCTAAATCATTTGCTCTGTCTAATAAACTTTGATGTATCTTTTTTGAAGTATTTACACCTAGCTGTTTAATATTTTCTACTTTCTTAATTAGATTTCCTCTACCTGTTAATTTTTTCATAGAAGAATCATAACTTCCTTGTACTGTTTTTAATTGATTCCCTACCTTAATTAAATCTTCTGTTAAATTTACAAACTGGTCATACAAAGCGCCTGCCTGTTTAGATATTTCTAAAACATTATTCTTTTGATTTTCTTGTCTCCACATAGATGAAACCGTGCTTAAGGTTGCTAATAGAGTAGAAGTAGAGACCAATACAATATTTTTATCTAAGGCTTCTAAGTACAGATCATTTACCTTATTTAAGGCAATCATTAAAGCAGGTTCTATAGGAACAAACATTAATACATAGTCTGGCGAATTAATCTCATATAAAGTATCATACTTTTTAGAGCTTAAATCTTTAAAATGATCTCTAATACTTTTAATATGTTTTGATAAAAAAGCTTCCTTTTCAATTTCATTTTCTGAAGAAAAATAACTTTCGTATGCCGTTAAAGATACTTTAGAATCGACTATTAAATGTCTATTATCTGGTAAATTAATAATAAAATCTGGCTTCTTTACCTTACCTTCATTATCTCTAAAACCACCTTGCGTGCTATAATGTATACCTTTTGTAAGTTTTGCTTTTTCTAATAAAATTTCTAATTGGGTTTCTCCCCAGTCTCCTTGCGTCTTATTATCTCCTTTTAGAGCTTTGGTTAAATTAATTGCCTCTTTACTCATTTGCAAGTTCAAATCTTTTAAATGCCCCAATTGCTCACGCAGTGCAGAATGCATTCCAATACTTTTTTCTTGAGTTTCTGTAACTTTCTTTTCAAACCCTTCTATTTTTTCTTTTAAAGGATTTAGAATAGCACTAATACTCTCTTTGTTTTGCGTTTTAAACTTTGTAGAGTTTTCATCTAAAATTTTTGTTGCTAAATTTTCAAACTCCTTTGTAAATTTCTCATTCAGTTTTTCTACTTCCCCTTTATTTTCGGTTAGCTTAATCTGTAAATTCTTAATTTCAGAGTCTTGTCTAGCATGTGTAGTAATTAACTTTTCTTTTTCTAGTTGATTGTTTTTTAATGCTATTTGAGATTCAATGAAATTATTTTCTGTATTTTCTTTAGATTGTTGCAGCAAGATTAAACGTTCTTCAAGGGTAGATTTTTCTTTTTCTAAAGCAGTTTTATCTTTTTCAAAGTTTAGTTTAGAAAGTAATTTCCCTATAAATAAGCCAATTAGCGCAGAAACTATGGCAATAAAGAAGTATGTAATTATTTCAGTCATCATGTCAATTTAAGTCCTTAAATTTATCACTTTAAAAAATAATAGAAAACCTTTTACGTAGGTTTTTGTAAACAATTAAGATACCCCGTATTTGTGGAAAAGATTTCAAAATTTATTTTATACAAGATTTTAGGCTGGAGAGTGGAAAACGGATTTCCTGATGCACCTAAGAAATATGTTATTATTGCAGCACCGCATACAAGTTGGCTAGATTTTCCGATTGCTATTCTATCAAGAATGAGTGAGGGTAAAATGGTGCATTTTATTGGGAAAGGTTCTCTTTTTAAATGGCCTTTTGGTTATTTTTTTAAAGCACTTGGAGGAACTCCTGTAAATAGAGATAAAAGTACGAATATGGTAGCGGGTGTAATTAACATTTTTAATTCTAAAGAAGAATTTCGTTTGGGTTTATCTCCAGAAGGAACCCGAAAAAAGGTAGACAAATGGAAAACAGGATTCTATTATATAGCCAAAGGTGCAAATGTACCTATTGTAATGGCAACCTTAGATTTTGAAAATAAGAAAATTAAAATTTCAGAGCCCTATTATGTAACAGAAGACATTCAGAAAGACTTTAAAGTGTTTGATGATTTTTATAAAGATGTAAAAGGTAAAAATGCTGAATTGTCTTAAGAATCGTGTTTTATAGTGGTATCCTAATCCATAAAAAAAGTCTCCAGAATTCCTGGAGACTTTTTTTATGAATTCTTTTGTGCAATCTTTGCTACAATGCCTACAATAACTTCTGCTGCTTTTACCATAGACTCTGCAGGAACATATTCAAAGCGTCCGTGGAAATTGTGGCCTCCAGCAAAAATATTAGGACAAGGCAATCCTTTAAATGATAGTTGAGAACCGTCTGTTCCTCCTCTAATAGGCTTAATTAATGGTGTTATCCCTAAATCTATCATGGTTTCTTCAACCAAATCTACAATATGCATTACAGGAACAATTTTTTCTTTCATATTAAAATATTGATCTTTAATCGTTATTTCAATTAGATTTTGCCCAGCTCTTTTATTTAGTTTGTCTGCAATATTTTGCAATACATTCTTTCTTTTTGCAAACAATTCTAAATCATGGTCTCTTATAATATATTCTAACACCGTCTTTTCAACAGTACCATTTAGATCATGTAAATGAAAAAAACCTTGGTAATCGGTTGTTTTTTCTGGTACTTCTGCTTCTGGTAATAAAGACATAAACTCATTGGCAATTTGCATTGAATTTATCATTTTTCCTATTGCATAGCCTGGATGTACAATTTTACCAGTAATCGTAACAACAGCACTTGCTGCATTAAAATTTTCATATTCCAACTCTCCAATCTGACTGCCATCCATAGTATATGCCCATTCTGCACCAAATTTTTCTACATCAAATAAATGAGCTCCTTTGCCAACTTCCTCATCTGGCGTAAAGCAAATTCTAACGGTACCATGTTTTATTTCTGGATGCTGAATTAAATATTCCATAGCAGTTACAATTTCTGTAATACCTGCCTTATCATCTGCTCCTAAAAGGGTTGTACCGTCTGTAGTGATAATAGTTTGCCCTTTATATTGCAACAGATCCTCAAAATAATCTGGAGATAGAATAATATTTTTTTCTTTGTTTAAAATAATATCGTTTCCTTGATAATTTTCTGTTATTTGTGGTTGTACATTTTTCCCTGTAAAATCCGGACTTGTATCCATATGCGAAACAAAACCGATAATGGGTACATTATGACCTACATTACTTGGTAAAGTAGCCATGATATAGCAATTTTCATCTAAAGAGATGTCTTGCATTCCAATCACTTTTAAATCTTCAACTAAAACATGTGCCAAATCCCACTGATTCTCCGTACTAGGAAAAGCAGGATTATTAGGGTCTGATTCTGTATCTATGGTTACATACTTTATAAATCTTTCGATAAGCTGTTTCTTATTAATCATTGGTATTTAACTGTTTTTATAAATCTAATTTTCCAACTTTTTCATGGCCGCTTAACCAAGCCGTATTTTTATCTAAAAACTGAATTGAATAATATGCATCTTTAGAAACTTCTTTCCAAGTTATTCCGCCATTATTCGAAAATGAAATTCCTGTTTTACCTACAGCAAAAACTTCTTGTCCGTTTGTATTAGGTACATATTGTACGCAACTTTTATAATTAGGGTTTGCGTTGTTTGCAACTAGCGTCCATGTTTTACCGCCATCTGCAGTAACGGCTTTATTTGCTTTGTTTTGTAAAGGCTCTGAATAATCTCCACCAATTATAATTCCGTTATTTTCATTGTAAAAATCAATAGAATAAATTCCTTGTGGCCCAGTGCCTTGAATTATTGGAGTCTCAAAAATCTCCCATGTTTTTCCATAATTTGTAGATTTTAAAACTCTTGCCTTGCTTCCTCCAGAAGCAATCCAAACAGTACTTCCTATTGTTTTTATATTGGTATTACTAGCTGCAAAGAAAGCTTCATCTTTGCTGAATTCTGGTAAATTTTCGCACGAAATTTTATTCCAGGTTGCGCCACGATCTTCTGTTATAAGTATAGAAGCACAGTTTTCTGTAGGGTCTCCAACGGCTATCCCATGAGTATTATCTTCAAAAAAAGTGAGCGCATCATAAAACACGCTTTCATGTGCTTCAAAATATTGTAAAGATGCTGCACCATTAGAAATTTTATACAATAGTGCAGGGTTGCCAATAGACAAAGCAAAATAATCTGCACCATTATAAGCAAAGCTTCTAAAATGGGGAATAATACTGTCTTGATATCTGATTTTTAAAGTATGCCAGAGTTCACCATTATTTGTAGTAAAACCAATAGTACCGTTAGAGGCTGCATAAGACATGCTTTTGTAATCTTTTACAACCATTGTTCTAATGCTAGAACTGTCTATTTTAATTGTTTTAATGGTTACTTTTTCTATATTTCTTGGTTGGTATTCTTGGGTACATCCAATTAAAAAAAGGAAAGTGAAAATAAGTAGGAATATTCTTTTCATTTTTAATATTTTTATACCACTAAAGTAATCAAATCATACTACAAAATGAAAAAAGCATTGGTAATTTCTGGTGGTGGAAGTAAAGGCGCATTTGCAGGGGGAGTTGCACAATATCTCATGCAAAATAAAAATAAAAAATATGATTTATTTATAGGAACCTCGACGGGAAGTTTGATGGTTTCTCATTTAGCACTAGGAATGTTGGCCGAACTAAAAGAGCTATATACCAATGTAAATCAGAAAACTATTTTTAGTAATAATCCTTTTAAAATCAAGAAAGTTGCTGGAGAAAAAGTAATAAGCATTAATCATTTAAATACGTTTTGGAACTTTTTAAACGGTAGAAAAACGTTTGGAGAAAGTAAAAATTTACGTGCATTAATTAAAAGAAAGGTTACTAAAGAAATGTATCATACAATTAAATCTACTCATAAAGAAGTGGTAGTTACGGTTTCTAATTTAACAACAAATCAAATAGAATATAAATCTATAAACGATTGTACGTATGAAGATTTTTGTGATTGGATTTGGGGTTCTTGCAATTATGTGCCATTTATGAGTTTGTTAGAAAAAGATCATTGCCAATATGCAGACGGTGGTTTTGGTTCTTTAATTCCCATTAGAGAAGCCATCTTAAGAGGTGCAACAGAAATTGATGCTATTATTCTAGAAACAGAAGTTACGCAGTTTAATAGATTGCCTGCTTCCAATCCGTTTTCTTTGTTATTTGATGTGTTCGATTTTATGCTAACACACGTAGAAAGACATAATATTACGATTGGAAAACTAGCAGCTTCTAACAAGGATATAAAACTGAATTTATATTATACGCCTACTGTTTTGACTGTAAATTCTTTGGTTTTTGATAAAAAATTAATGAAAAAATGGTGGAAATCTGGTTTTAAATATGCCAAGTCTAAAGATGAAGAAATAATGAGTGAGTTTAGACCCGATGTTCTTACCGATAAAGAAATGTAAGAAATAAATTTTAATAAAAAAATCTAGCACCTGCTAGATTTTTTTAGTCTTGTAAATATCTTAATTCCTTATTTCTTCGATATACATTTCTTGACTAAAAAGGGCTTCAGATTTAGAATTCATAAGTGGTTTATCTTTAAAAGAGAAGTTTTTAGATGTGCTAGACTTAAGACCAGCTATTATAGAAGTAATTGCTTTATTTAATAGAGGCTCTGTCTTAGAACCTAAGACACCCAAATCAATAATACCATCTTCTCTGCCAAAGTTTTCGGGTAAATAATCATCTGCTATATAACCATCAGGATTGTTTTCTGAGTTTGCATTTTTAATTTCTAACACAATAGGTTGCATTGCATAGGTATGGTTTGCGTTTAAATTAGCCCCATTTCTGGTATAAGTATCAGAATCATATAAAGTTACTGAGCCTACTTGTTTTCCTATTGTTTTTGTACCTACCAATCGTACATCAATATAAGGTCTCATGCCATTTATGACTAACTCTGAAGCGGACGCAGTAGCTGCTGTAATAATAAAATAAACTTTCTGCAAAGACAAACTATTAATGGGTTCATCTAAAAGAATTGTTCCGTTACTGTCTTTATTTAAAATTTGATTTGTAAAATTATTTAAGAAATATTCTGGAGCTGTTGCATTCATTACTTTTTCGTTCCATATTTCTTGAGAAAATAATTTACCTGTATTTGTTCCATTAATCATGCTTGCCAAATAGGTTGCTGTCCGAACACTTCCACCACCGTTGTAACGCAGGTCTATAATTAAATCGGTAATATTGTTATCTTTGAAAACTCCAAAAGATGCATTTAACTCTCCATCAAAAGAATTTGCAAATTGGTTGTACAATAGATATCCAATTTTTTTACTTCCTTCATCAAAAACCTTTGTAATAGCAACAGGATTTTCTTGTAATTGTTCTTTGGATAAATTAATTTCTGTTCCGTTTAAAATGGGATCTCCAGCATTAAAATTGGCAAAGCTTAGTGCATAATTAATACTAGCCGCGTTTGTTAATAAATCTCTATAATTTGAAACCGTAATTTGAGTGTTGTTAATACTGCTAAAAACCATTCCTCTTAAAACACCTTTTTTTTCTGCATCTGAACCAGGAATCACATAATAAACAACACCATAAACATTATTTGAATTTGTTTGGTAGGTATATAAATTAAATTCCATTCCGTTACTTAATCGAATGCCTTGAAATGCATTTTCTAAAGCTACATAGTCATCAACTATCCAAGAAAAACGGTCTACTATTCCTGGTTGAAAACGAAGCGATTCGAAAATATCTTCTGGGGTTGCAAAGCTAGCACTAAAATTATTTATTTCAGCTTGATTAGAAAAACGGCTGTCTCCTAAATTTGGCACATCACTCTGCCAATAATAATAATCATTCATGCCTTTCCAAACAAAATTGTTTATTTCTATGTCTGCAGGAATTGAACTAATTTCATTAGAACAATTTAAACAAGAAAATATAATGACTGTCTCTTATACACATCTCCGAGCCCACGAGACCTCTCTACATCTCG
>CAJXTJ010000075.1 GCA_913061165.1 uncultured Polaribacter sp. | reverse complement strand
CGTCGGCAGCGTCAGATGTGTATAAGAGACAGGTATGTAACAATAAAATTGTTTTAATAGTCAACTAGGATAATCCTAACCGAGTTTAAATCTACAAAACCTTTAAAGCTCTTTGTTATATGATTATTGGTAAATGTTTTAAAATTAAAAACACGCTATATTCGAAGTGGTTAATTAAATACTAAAAAAAAAACAGAGATACTACTTTTAACTACTGTAGAGTTATTTTATTATTTTTAATATCTTTATGCTATGAATTGGCAAAATGCAATTAAAGAATTTCAAATGTATTTAAAAATAGAAAGAGGTCTTTCTAAAAATACAATTGATAGCTATACCAAAGATTTAGAAAAGCTTTGCCTTTTTCTCAAAGAAAATAATATGAGCATCTCTCCTATTGCTATTGACGCTATTATTGTAAAACAATTTATTTATGAGGTTGCAAAAAATTTAACCCCAAGAAGTCAGGCACGAATAATAGCTGGTTTGCGAAGTTTTTTTGATTATTTAGTGTTTGAAGAATATAGAAATACCAATCCTACAGATTTATTAGAAACTCCTAAAATTGGAACGAAATTACCAGATACGCTAAGTCAAGATGAGATTGATGCATTAATTAACGCGATCGATTTAAGTCATCCTCAAGGAGAACGAAATAGAACCATTTTTGAAACGATATATAGTTGTGGTTTGCGTGTAAGTGAGGCCATAACTTTAAAAAATTCTGATTTGTTTTTTGAAGAAGGCTTTATTAGAGTCTTAGGAAAAGGAAACAAGGAAAGATATGTTCCAATTCATGAAAATGCCCAAAGTTATATTACAATGTATCAAAAGACTATAAGAAGCCATATTTTACCACAAAAGGGCTTTGAAGACACCCTCTTTTTAAATAGAAGAGGAAAAGGTTTAAGCAGACAAATGATTTTTATGATTTTAAAAGATTTGGCGCTTAAAATAGACTTAAAAAAGAAAATAAGTCCACATACCTTAAGACACTCATTTGCCACACATTTATTACAGAATGGTGCAGATTTAAGAGCTATTCAACAAATGTTAGGGCACGAAAGTATTACTACTACTGAAGTTTATGTGCATGTAGACAAAAGCTATTTAAAGCAAATAGTTGAAACTTTTCATCCTAGAAAATAAAAAATCTCGCAAAAGCGAGATTTTTTATTTGTACACAAAGGTTTTTATTTACTTTGCTACGTTTACAGCTCTTGTTTCTCTAATTACGGTTACTTTAACTTGTCCAGGATACGTCATATCATTTTGTATTTTCTGAGAAATACTAAAAGATAATTCTGCAGCCTTCGCATCATTCACCTTTGTACTTTCTACCATTACGCGCAATTCACGCCCAGCCTGTATAGCATATGCCTTCTGAACTCCTGTAAAACCAAAAGCAATATCTTCTAAATCTTTTAAACGTTGTATGTAAGAATCTAATACTTGTCTTCTTGCACCAGGTCTTGCTCCTGAAATTGCATCACAAACTTGAACAATTGGAGAGATTAAACTCTTCATTTCAATTTCATCATGGTGGGCTCCAATAGCATTGCATACATCTGGTTTTTCACCATATTTCTCTGCCCATTGCATACCTAATAAAGCATGTGGAAGTTCACTTTCTGCATCTGGCACCTTACCAATATCATGTAATAAACCTGCACGTTTTGCTACTTTAGAATTTAAACCCATTTCTGCGGCCATAATTCCACATAAATTTGCTACTTCTCTAGAGTGCTGCAATAAATTCTGACCATAAGAAGACCTATATTTCATTCTTCCTACTGCCTTTATTAGTTCAGGATGCAATCCATGAATTCCTAAATCTATAACTGTTCTTTTACCAACCTCTATAATTTCTTGTGTAATTTGCTTTTCTGTTTTGCTTACAACTTCTTCAATTCTAGCAGGGTGTATTCTACCATCTGTTACTAATTTATGAAGTGATAAACGAGCGATTTCTCTTCTAATAGGATCAAAACAAGAAAGAATAATAGCATCTGGAGTATCATCTACTATGATTTCTACACCTGTAGCAGCTTCAATTGCTCTAATATTACGTCCTTCTCTACCAATAATTCTACCTTTTACATCATCAGACTCTAAATTAAAAACAGAAACACAATTTTCAACCGCTTGCTCTACACCCACTCTTTGAATCGTTCCTAAAACAACTTTTCTCGCTTCTTGTTCTGCAGTTAATTTTGCTTCTTCAACAGACGTTTGAATAAAAGCCATTGCTTCTGTTTTTGCTTCATCTTTTAAAGAAGTTACCAACTCTTTCTTTGCTTCATCTGCAGATAATCCAGAAATCTGCTCTAACATATCTACATGACGCTTGTGCATTACCTCCAATTCATTTTCTTTTTTTTCAAGAAAATCTAATTTTTGATTATATCCTTCTTCTTTCTGTTCTAAAGAACGGTTCAGTTTTTTATTTTTATCAACTTCTGAAGCTACTTGAGATTCTCTATCTCTTATGCGTTTCTCAACGTCAGAAATTTTCTTTTCTCTACTTAAAACAACTTTTTCGTGCTCAGATTTTAATTCTATAAACTTTTCTTTCGCTTGTAAAATTTTATCTTTTTTTATTGCTTCAGCATCAATTTTAGCTTCTTTTATTATAGAAGAAGCTTCTTTTCTTGTTGAATTTAATAAATTTTTTCCTTTAGATTTCTCTATAATTTTTGCAATGATAAAACCGATTGCAATTCCTATAATTCCCACAATAATGGGAAGTAAATTTCCGTCCATAATTTTAATTTAATGTATAAAAAAAGCCTACGTTAGTTTGGTTTATATAAACTCCATTATTATAGGTTTAGGACTAACCAGATGATCAAGGATCCACTTGAAATTAATTAAATTAATTTCTATGGCTTGCTTTAGCAACTGAGACTCATCCTTCATAATAGATACTCGTTGAGTTTATCAAACAATTTACTAACGTAGGCAGTGTTTTGTTAATGTATTTTAAAGAACTTATTTTAAATGAGTGTCTACCAAATTGGTTAACTCTTTTAACTTATTAATTGTTTCAGTACTATCCGAACTTTTTTCTAATGTAGAAATCTCTAATTTAGAAGCAAATTGTAATGCACACATAGCTAAAACATCTTGTTTGTCGCTTACCGCATAATTTTGCTCATACATAGTAATTAATTTATTAATAGCAGTTGCAGCTTTTCGCATACCCTCTTCCTCTTTCGTGTTATTTACACTTAAAGGATAAGTTCTACCCGCTATCACAATATTAATTTTTAATTTTTCCACAATCTAAAGAACTTTAATCTTGTAACTGAATAATACATTTATCAATTTCTCGAATTAATGTATTTATTTTGAGTTTTGTATCTCTTGTATTTGTACCACTGCCATCTATAGCTTTGGCAACTTTTAGTACATCAAATGCCCTCTTTTGATCCACTATAAACTGTTGCTGCTCTAATATTTTATGTTGAAAATTAGTAGTATTTTGAAGCAAAATTTCGTTTTCTTTTTTTAAAAATTCATAATTGGAAAGTAAGGTTTGTAACTTATCTTCCAGAGAATGAATTGCTTCTAAGATATTACTCATAAACTTATTAGAATAAAACTATAATCACAAAGTTAACATTCTGTTTTAAATATACAACATTTAAATGACCTTTTAATAAAGCACTGAATTTAAACAGTTTAGAAAAGATGTTTTTTTAGTACTTTTACATAAAATTTCTATTTATTGAAACCACTATTTTTACTTTTTCTATGGGTCTCTTTTTTCAGTTTTTCGCAAGAAAAATACCCTAAAAATTATTTTCAAAATCCTTTAGACATTCCGTTAGAACTTTCCGGAACATTTGGAGAGTTAAGAAGTAATCATTTTCATGCAGGTCTAGATCTTAAAACACAAGGAAAAGAAGGTTTTAAAGTTTTTGCAGTTGCCGATGGCTATATTTCTAGAATAAAAATACAACAATATGGTTATGGAAAAACGATTTACATAACACATCCAAATGGTTATACATCTGTTTACGGACATCTAAGTAAGTTTAATACTAAAATTGAGGCATATGTAAAAAGAATTCAATACAAAAAAGAAAATTATGAGACTGGAAATTTATTCCCTAAAACAGATGCTTTTATTCTAAAAAAAGGAGAAATAATTGCTTTTTCTGGAGATACAGGTGGCTCTGGTGGACCACATTTACATTTTGAGATTAGAGACACAAAGTCAGAACATGTTATTAATCCATTACTTTTTGGTATCAACATTCCAGATTCAAAATCACCAACAATTCAATCCTTACTAGTGTATCCTTTAAGCGCAGATGCTAGAATAAATCAGCAATACAATAGACATAAAATCTCTATAAAGAATATAGGAAATGGAAAGTATCGCTCTGATAGAATTTCAGCAAGTGGAACTATTGGTTTTGGAGTAAATATTTTTGATAGATTAGATAATTCTTGGAATAAAAACGGAATTTATAGTCTTGAAATGCTGGTAAATGGAAAAAGACAGTACTATCATGACGTATCAACATTCTCTTTTGCAGAAAGTAAATACCTTAACCTTTTAATTGATTATGGCTATTATAAGAAATATAAGAGACGTATTCAAAAGACTTTTAAAGAAGATAAAAACGAACTTTCTATTTATAAGGATTTGGTAAATAATGGGAAAATAAATATTAAAAGCGGTTTCAATTACACTATTGAAATTATTGCAAAAGATATCGCAGGAAATACTAGCGCTGTAAAAATTCCTGTTAAAGGTGAAAAAAGTAATGCAGTCTTCAAAAAACAAAAAGACACTACAGCTTATAAAATAATTGCTGATAAGTTTCAAAAATTTAAAAAAGAAAATATCACGATAGCTTTTCCTAAAAACACATTTTATCAAGATATCTATTTAGACTTTACAGTTGATAGTGGGGTTGCTAAAATACATACACCCTCTATTGCTTTAAACAAGAGCTATACCTTAACTTTTAATGTAAGTAAATACACAACGCAAGAGAAAGAACAACTATACATAGCAAATACTGAGTATGCTAAATACCCAAGATATGTAAATACTCGAAAAAAAGACACTACCTTTTATACCACAACTAAGACTCTAGGAAAATATACGCTAAAGAAAGATTCTTTAAAGCCAGAGGTAAAAATTCTTTATATAGATAATAATCAATGGATTACCAGCGCTAAAACTTTAAAAGTAAAAGTCTCTGATGTTGATTCTGGGATAAAAAACTGGAGAGCAACGATAGACGATTCTTGGGTTTTAATGCAATACAATCATAAAAAAGGTATTTTAACCTATAATTTTAGTGACAAAATATTGGCTGGTAGCAAACATATTTTTAAAATTGTACTCTCAGACAATGTTGGTAATACTACAGAGCGTTCTATTACGTTCTTTAAGAAACAAACAAAATAATCTACGTGAAAAAAACATTTCTACTTATTCTATTTTTACCTTTTTTAATGTTTGCTCAAAAAACAACCATTTTAAAAGGAACGGTTAAAAACAAAGACAAAAAAGCTATCGAAAATGTTTCTGTTGAGTTTGGTTCAACAGGAACAGTAACAGATAAGGAAGGAAATTATTCATTGAGAGTTCCATTTAAAAAAGAAATAGTGATTAAGTTTAGTCATATTTCCTACCGCACTTATACTCATAAAACAGAAGTGAAAAGTAGAAATGCAATTCGCTTCTCTCCTATTTTGTTTTTAAAGACAGAAAAACTATCAGAAGTTATTGTAAAAGATAGAAGAAAAGAAGCACAAGGAATTATAAGCATCGATGTTGCAAAGGCAAAAGCTATTATTGGGGCAAATGCTGGTATAGAAAATATTTTAATGACGTTACCAGGCGTAAATAATAACAATGAATTAAGTACCCAATATAATGTTAGAGGAGGTAATTTTGATGAAAACTTAGTATACGTAAATGGCATTGAAGTGTATAGGCCATTTTTAGTTCGTTCCGGGCAACAAGAAGGTCTTAGTTTTATAAACCCTAATATGGTGCAGAATATTAATTTTTCTGCAGGAGGTTTTCAAGCAAAATATGGAGATAAATTATCTTCTGTTTTAGACATTACTTATAGAAAACCAAAAGAAATAGCAACAACCTTAGAGGCCAGTTTATTAGGAGGTAGTATTACTTTTGAAAGTCCGTTTTTAGACAAAAAGCTAAGTATAATTACTAGTTTAAGATATAGAGACAATAGCTTGTTTGTAAATAGTAAGCAAATAGAAACAAATTTTAGACCACGCTTTACAGATTTGCAATCTTTTGCAACCTACCAGTTTACAAACAAATTAACGTTAAGTTATTTGAGTAATTTTTCTTTAAACAATTATAATTACCAACCAACCTCGAGAAGAACACGTTTTGGCACTGTTGCAGAACCTTTAGAACTAAATGTTTATTACGACGGTAAAGAGGAAAATAATTACTTAACACTTTTTAACGCATTTTCTTTAGACTTTATAATAAATAATGAATGGTCTTTTAAAGGAATAGTATCTAGTTACAACACACAAGAAGAAGAATATTATGATATTGCAGCATCGTATAATTTAGGTGAAGTTGATGCAAATATTGGTTCAGATAATTTTGGTGAAGTAGGTTTTTCTCAAGGAATTGGTTCGCAATTAAACCATGCAAGAAACGATTTAGATGCGTTAATTAATAATGTGCAAATTAGAGGAACTTATAAAAAGGAAAGACGCCAATTAGATTTTGGTTTAAAATATCAAAATGAAGATATAAGAGAACGAATTAGAGAATGGGAAATCATAGATTCTTTAGGTTTTTCTATTCGTCCGCCAAATAGTGTAGGTAACACGCAACCTTATGAACCTTTTACAGGCCCCATAAAACCTTTTCAAAATATTAGAGAGGACAATACCGTAAATATTGAACGTTTTTCCGGATTTGCGCAATACAATGAACGTCTTTTTATAGGAGACCATGAAGTTTGGTATAATTTGGGCGTTAGAGCGCAAAGTTGGTCTGTTACTTCTGGAAGTAATTCCTCTCAAAATCAAATAATTATTTCTCCCAGAGCACAATTTTCCATCAAACCAAATTGGAAAAAAGATATGTTATTTCGCTTTTCGGGCGGTTGGTATTCACAACCTCCATCTTACCGAGAATTAAAGGATTATTACGGAAAAATAAATGTAAATGTAAAAGCACAAAATTCTATTCATGCAGTTGCTGGTATGAATTATAGTTTTAACATGTGGAATAGGCCTTTTAAACTGACCACAGAAATGTATTACAAAGATTTAAATGATGTGAACGCTTATTCTATAGACAATGTAAGAATTCGGTACAGAGCAGATAATGTAACCACCGCATATTCATATGGTTTTGATGCTCGTTTAAACGGAGAGTTTGTCCCTGGAAGTGAAAGCTGGGTGAGTGTAGGTTATTTAAAAACAGAAGAAAATATAGATAACAGAGGAAGTATCTCCAGGCCCTCAGATCAGCGTATAAAATTTGCAATACTTTTTCAAGATTACGTTCCAAATTTGCCCAATTTAAAGGCATACTTAAATCTAGTTTACAATACAGGTGTTCCTGGCGGTGCACCAGCTTATGCAGATGTATATCAGTTTCAAGAACGTTTAAGAGATTATAAAAGAGCAGATTTAGGAGTTTCTTATGTCTTTGCAGATGCAAATAAACAGTACACCAAAGGCTGGTTGTCTAAATTTAAAGAATTAACAGCAGGATTAGAATTATTTAATATGTTTGATATTCAAAATTCTATCACAAACACCTGGGTACGAGATGTATATACTAAAAATCAATTTGGAATACCTAATTACATGACTGGTAGAGTTTTAAACTTTAAAGTAAGTATGAAGTTTTAAGCAGATACTAATTAAAGTTTAAAAAAGGGATTCGTTTTAAAACGAATCCCTTTTTTAATACCCTTATATATTTAAAATTTGATAAACTTAGTCCAAAATCTGAGCAGCATGCGCCTTTGTTTTCACTTTTGCAATTACATCCTCAATTACACCATTCTCATCAATAACAAATGTAGTTCTGTGAATACCGTCATATTCTTTTCCCATAAACTTCTTTGGTCCCCAAACACCAAAACCCTCAATTACAGCTTTGTCTTCGTCTGCCAACAACGGAAAAGGAAGCTCATGCTTATTGATCCAATTTTGCTGTCTTTTAGCCGAATCTGCACTTGCTCCTAAAACATCATAACCTTTTGCTAAAAAAGATTGATAATTATCTCTTAAATCACAAGCTTCATTAGTACAGCCTGGTGTGCTTGCCTTTGGGTAAAAGAATAAAACTAATTTTTTACCCGCGTAATCAGATAATTTAATTGTATTTCCAGCATTGTCCTTTGCTTCAAAATGTGGAGCATTGTCTCCTATTTTTAATGTTGTCATTTTTATTAAATTTTATATTTACAAAAATGCAAGTTACAAAGTCTGAAAACAAAACCCTAAAGACTTAGTTAAATAATATCTTGCAACTTTGTATATTTGTTCCCATTAAAATGAAGAAATGAACAAAAAAGAAAAAGTGCAATTTGTAATTGATGTATTGGAAAAAACCTATCCCGAAATACCAATTCCTTTAGATCACAAAGATCCTTATACTTTATTAATTGCAGTTTTATTATCTGCACAATGTACAGATGTTCGAGTAAATAAAATTACACCGCTATTATTCGCTAAAGCAGATAATCCTTTTGATATGGTAAAAATGTCTGTAGAAGAAATTAAAGCGATTATAAGACCTTGTGGCCTATCTCCAATGAAAAGTAAAGGCATTTATGGATTGTCTAAAATTTTAATTGATAAATACAATGGGGCAGTTCCGCAATCTTTTGAAGGATTAGAAGAGCTACCAGCCGTTGGTCATAAAACTGCAGGTGTGGTTATGAGTCAGGCATTTGGTGTCCCTGCATTCCCTATAGATACTCATATTTTACGTTTAATGTATCGTTGGAATCTATCTAACGGTAAAAGCGTTGTTCAAACAGAAAAAGATGCAAAAAGATTGTTTCCTAAAGAATTATGGAATGACTTGCATTTGCAAATAATTTGGTATGGTAGAGAATATTCACCAGCAAGAGGTTGGAATTTAGAAAACGATATTATTACAAAAACTGTTGGTAGAAAGTCTGTTATAGATGCGTACTATAAAAATAAAAAATAGATATGAGGCTACTTTCTAATTTCAATTAAATACAATTGATACTTGTTTGAAATTTTCAAAAAAAATTAAAGCCTGAACCTTTAGAAACTGCTTAAAATCAAAAAGTCCTTATCTCTCGATAAGGACTTTTCTTTTCTTAATTCAAATTCAGTTCAATGAAATCTTTTGATTTTGTCTCTACAAATCTTAATGATTTGGAAAAATTAATCAAAAATTGAACTGTTTCTTTTTTAGGTTGCTTCTGAATAGTAGAAGTCTCTTTTGGGTAAAGTTGCATCATATAGTTAATTTAATTATCTGATTATAAACTACTAACGATGGTCTCTTGCTTTTATTGTTAATTCACCAAAATAATATTATGCTTTTCTATTAATTTACGCATATTTATTAGCGCATAGCGCATTCTACCTAGAGCAGTGTTTATACTTACTCCTGTATTCTCACTAATTTCATTAAAACTCATATCCTTATACAAACGCATCACTAAAACTTCTTTTTGTTCCTCAGGAAGTTCATTTATAAGCTCTCTAACATCATTATAAATCTGTTCTTGTATAATTTTATTTTCTGCATTTAAGCTACCATCATGCAAAACAGAAAAAATATCAAACGCTTCAGTATTTTTAAAAGATGGCATTCTATTATTTTTTCTAAAATAATCAATTACCAAGTTATGTGCAATTCGCATTACCCAAGGTAAAAACTTTCCTTCTTCGTTGTAATTTCCTTTTTTTAAAGTTCTAATTACTTTAATAAAAGTATCTTGAAAAACATCTTCGGTTAAATCTTTATCTTGAATTTTACTATAAATAAAACTATACAAACGTTGTTTGTGTCTATTAATTAATATAGACAAAGAAGCCTCTTTGCCTCCAATGTATTCGCTAACTAATATACCTGTCTCTTATACACATCTCCGAGCCCACGAGACCTCTCTACATCTC
>CAJXTJ010000074.1 GCA_913061165.1 uncultured Polaribacter sp. | reverse complement strand
ATGCAGTCCATCTCCTAAAATTTCAGGAACCTTTGAATGAAAAAAAAATATAAATATGTTAAAAGCAGGTGTTTTAGGTGCTGGTCATCTCGGTAAAATCCATTTACGTTTATTACAAGAATCTAATAAGTTTGAATTGGTTGGTTTTTTTGACCCATTTACAGAGAATGCAGAAAAAATAGCAAAAGAATTTGGTTATAAATTATTTGATTCTATTGAAGAATTAATAGCTGCTGTTGAAGTAGTGGATATTGTAACACCAACATTGTCTCATTTTGAATGTGCTAAAAAAGCGATTGAAAAAGGGCGACACATTTTTATAGAAAAGCCAATTACAACAACTGTTTTAGAAGCAGAGGCTATTAAAACATTGGCAAGTCAGTTTCACGTGCAAGGTCAAGTTGGGCATGTAGAGCGTTTTAATCCGGCATTTACCGCAGTTAAAGATAAAATTGACGCTCCAATGTTTATTGAGACACACAGATTAGCAGAATTCAACCCTAGAGGAACAGATGTTCCTGTAGTTTTAGATTTAATGATTCATGATATTGATATTATTTTGTCAGTAGTAAACTCTAAAGTAAAAAATATGCATGCAAGTGGAATTTCTGTTATTTCAGAAACTCCAGATATAGCAAATGCAAGAATTGAGTTTGAAAATGGTTGTGTTGCCAACTTAACCGCTAGTAGAATTTCCATGAAAAACATGCGCAAAACACGTTTTTTTCAGAAAGATGCATACATTTCCGTAGATTTTTTAGAGAAAAAGTCTGAAATTGTTAGAATGAAAGATGTTCCTAACAATCCTGACGAATTCGCAATGATTTTACAAAATGCAGAAGGTGTTAAAAAACAAATCTATTTTGACAATCCTGAAATTGAAAATAACAATGCTATTTTAGATGAGTTAGAATCTTTTGCAGATGCTATTAATAATGGTACAAAACCAGTAGTTTCCTTAAGACAAGGAGCTGAAGCACTAAGGGTTGCACAAATGATTATTGATTGTTTTTAATAGATTAACTAAAATATATACATTGTATAATTTTGTCAAGAACTAAGAATTAATTTTTAATAATTAAATATGAAAAATATAGCTGTAATTGGTGCTGGAACAATGGGAAACGGAATTGCCCACACATTTGCTCAATTTAATTATAAAGTACATTTAATAGATATTTCTCAAGCCTCTTTAGACAAAGGGATTGCTACTATTTCTAAAAACTTAGATAGAATGGTTGCTAAGCAGAAAATATCTGAGGCTAACAAAGTTCAAACTTTAGCAAATATTACGACATTTACAGGTATCGCTGAAGGTGCAAGAAATGTAGATTTAGTAGTTGAAGCAGCTACCGAGAGCACAGCTCTAAAATCTAAAATCTTTAAAGAATTAGATGCTGTATGTGATAAAAAAACGATTTTAGCCACAAATACGTCTTCTATTTCTATTACTCAAATTGCCGCAGTTACTAGCAGGCCAGAAAAAGTAATCGGAATGCATTTTATGAACCCAGTGCCAATTATGAAGTTAGTAGAGATTATTAAAGGATATAATACCTCTGACATTGTAATGCAAACAATTGCAGATTTAACTACCAAAATTCAGAAAACACCAATAGAAGTAAATGATTATCCTGGTTTTGTAGCAAACAGAATATTAATGCCAATGATTAACGAAGCTATTGAAACTTTATACAATGGTGTTGCTGGTGTTGCTGAAATTGATACTGTAATGAAGCTAGGAATGGCACACCCTATGGGACCATTACAATTAGCAGATTTTATTGGATTAGATGTTTGTTTATCTATATTAAACGTTTTGCATGATGGTTTTAAAAACCCAAAGTATGCCCCTTGTCCTTTGCTAGTAAACATGGTAATGGCAGGTAAATTAGGTATTAAATCTGGCGAAGGTTTCTATGATTATGCAGCTAATAGAAAAGCTGAAAGGGTTGCTAAAATGTTTAGTTAATTAAAAATTAAGCTACAGTTAAAAATCCGGATACTATTAATAAAATTATAGCTCAGCTTATCCAACTCTGCATTATGAAAATTATATTTTTATTTATTGCCCTCTTATTTATATTAACAAATATAACAGCACAAGAATCTAGAAAGAGACTCTTCAATATAAAGAAAGTAGGCTTTTTATATAACAAGGCAAATGAGAAGAATTTTATTTTTGATGATAAAGATTTCTCTTATTCTACAAATACATATAAACTACAAGCATTTTATAATTTAGGCACCTGGAAATCATTAAAATTTGAATTGATTTTACAGCCACAAATGCAAATCTTAGAACATCAATTATTAAATAAGCAATTTGTATTACCTTCAGAAGAAAATTATCAAGAAAAAAGAATAGAATTTACAACCCCAAAAACGATGCATTTATATGGTTTTGAATTGGGATTTGTAATAAAGAAGAAAATTTTAAATAGATTAGATTATCTAATAAAAATAGGGTTAGGTATAGCTAACATAGATACAAGAACCGAACGCTTGGCTAAAGGTTTTACTTTTATAGAAAATGCTACTTTAGGTTTATCATACAGTTTAACAGATAAAACATTTTTGTCTATTGGAAGTAATATTGGCCATGTCTCTAATCTAGATACTCAAAAACCCAACAATGGCTATTCATTTGTTGGTTTTGAAATTGGGATATCATATGTAATAAAATAATAAAATTATTTACCTAGCTAAGAGTTTAACCTCCAATTTTTTTTCTTGTTCAGCTATAAAATTACTCATCATATAACTTGTTCCTTCCTCATTTGCTTCCTCTAAATATTTAAAATTTCTCTTTCTATTTTTAATAATTCAGATAAAGATTTAACCACCAACTCCGCACTATCTCCATCCTTCGAAATATCTTTACCTGTTGGAACAAATGCAATGTTGATATAACCTATAAAAGTATGCAGTGGATTTTCCTGTAGCGTTAAAATACTTTCTGCAACATCATCTATCTTAAGTTGAGCATCTGTTTAGAACTCCTCGAACTTTACGTAAAGTTCAAAGAAATTTTTTCCTTAGATATTAAAAGGTAATCCTCGTAAATTTTGGTAATATATTTAAAAAATTGCTAGTAATCCATTTAAACTATGCACTATATTTGCACTTTTAGCATTATCTAATCCCAATATTAATTTGTTCCTAATATTACATTTTTAAAGATATTTAAAGGTTAAAAGAATTTTGTTAACATAAACTATAATTATTATTGATTGTTTTAATATCTTTATCATAAAATCTTATACAAATGACAATTACTCAGTTAAAATACGTGTTATCAGTTGCAGAATACAAGAATTTTACGGTAGCAGCTGAACATAGTTTTGTAACTCAACCAACCCTGAGTATGCAAATCCAAAAATTAGAAGATGAATTAGGGGTTAAAATTTTTAACAGGTCAAAAAAACCAATTGAATTAACGGAAGTAGGTGAAAAAATTGTTGAGCAAGCCAAAGTAATTGTAGATGAAAGCAATAGAATTTTAGATATTGTACATCAGCAAAAAGGATATATTGGTGGAGAATTTAAACTAGGAATTATACCAACAATAATGCCTACCTTATTACCAATGTTCTTACAGAATTTCACTAAAAAATACCCAAAAGTAAAGTTGATTATTGAAGAATTGACTACTGAAGATATTATAAGGAAATTAACAGATGGTCATATAGATGCTGGTATTGCTGCAACTCCTTTAGAAAACGAAGCTATAAAAGAACGACCTTTGTATTACGAGCCTTTTGTTGGTTTAATCCCCCAAAACCATAGGCTTTTTAATAATAAACAAATTACTGCAGAAGAGCTAGAAATAGAGGATATTTTGTTGTTAGAAGGTGGACATTGCTTTAAAGATAGTGTTCTTAATTTGTGCAGAAATCATAAAACTGATAATAACAAAAGGTTTCAACTAGAAAGCGGCAGTTTTGATACCTTAATTAAACTTTCCAAGGAGGGTTTAGGAATGACTTTATTACCGTACTTGCATACTTTAGATTTAAATGATATCGATAAAACACATTTACGAGAGTTTAGAAGTCCTCCACCAGCAAGAGAAGTAAGTCTAATTTATCATAAATCTCAATTAAAAATGCAATTAATTGAAGCGTTGCAAAAGACAATTGATGGTGTCATAAGAGGTGCTATTTCTTTTTCTGATGTTAAAATTATTAGTCCTATTAAAAAGTAAAAATATACTACAATCTTGTAATAAATTAAAACACTAACAAATTTTAATAATCATGAGGTGTTTTAGTTTATTACAGATTTTTTGATATTACTTGAAATTTTCTGAAATAATCTCTAAGAATACATTTTTTCTCGAAGTTCTTTAATTTTTGGATCAGATAAATAGTCTTCAAAAGTGGTGTACCTATCTATTGCCCCTTTAGGTGTTAATTCTATAATTCTATTAGCAACCGTTTGCGCAAATTCATGATCATGAGTAGACAAGAGAATAGTTCCTTTAAAATTAATTAAGGCATTGTTTAATGATTGTATAGACTCCAAGTCTAGGTGATTTGTTGGTTCATCTAAAATTAAAACATTTCCTCTTTTCATCATCATTCTAGACAACATACATCTAACTTTTTCTCCCCCAGAAAGTACATTACTTTTCTTTAATGCTTCTTCTCCAGAAAATATCATTTTCCCTAAAAAACCTCGAATAAAAACTTCTTCTCTTTCTTCTTCCGTTTGAGCATATTGTCTTAACCAATCAACCAAATTTAAATTTCCATCTTGAAAAAAAGTTGAATTATCAAGGGGTAAATAAGATTGCGTAGTAGTAACACCCCAAGAAAATTTACCAGCATCTGCTTTCTCATTTTCTGTGATGATATCGTAGAAAGCGCTAATTGCTCTAGAGTTTTTAGAAATAATGGCAATCTTATCTCCTTTATTTAGGTTGATGTGCACATCATCAAATAGTTTTTCATCCTCAAAATGCTTAGACAAACTCTCTACATTTAAAATTTGGTCACCAGCTTCTCTATCTCTATCGAAAATAATTGCAGGATATCTTCTACTTGAAGGTTTTATATCTTCTACATTTAACTTCTCAATCATTTTCTTACGAGAAGTTGCTTGTTTTGATTTTGCAACATTGGCAGAAAATCGTCTAATAAAATCTTCTAATTCTTTCTTTTTGTCCTCTGCTTTCTTATTCTGTTGTGCTCTTTGTTTTGCTGCTAACTGGCTAGATTCGTACCAAAAAGTATAATTACCTGAATAATGATTTATTTTACTAAAATCAATATCAGATATATGCGTACAAACTGCATCTAAAAAGTGCCTGTCATGTGAAACCACAATTACCATGTTTTCAAAATTTGCTAAGAAGTTTTCTAACCAAGAAATTGTTTCAAAATCTAAATCATTGGTTGGCTCATCCATTATTAATACATCAGGATTACCAAATAAAGCTTGTGCAATAAGTACACGAACCTTTTGTTTACCATCTAAATCTTTCATTAAGGTATAATGCCAATCTTCTTTAATACCTAAATTAGATAACATAGCAGCTGCATTTGAGTCTGCATTCCAACCGTCCATCTCTTCAAAAATGATTTGTAACTCTCCAATTTTTTCTGCATTTTCATCGGTATAGTCTGCATATAATGCATCAATTTGCTTTTTAACTTTAAACAAATCTTTGTTTCCCATCACTACAGTTTCCAAAACCGGAAACTCATCAAATGCATAATGATCTTGGGTTAATACTGACATACGTTTTCCTTTATCTAAATGCACTTGCCCTGAAGTAGGCTCTTGCACACCTGAAATAATTTTCAAAAAAGTAGATTTCCCTGAGCCATTTGCTCCAATAATACCATAACAATTTCCATTAAGAAACTTTGTATTAACTTCATCAAATAAAATGCGTTTACCAAATTGTACAGATAGATTAGAAACTGATAACATAAATAAGCTTTTTAAATTTGTGCAAAAGTACAAATTACATTTTTCTTTTCAACTTATAAACCCAATACTTTTGTTTAGATTTACTATAAATTTGAGATGTTATTTAGTTGTATTTTAACAGTGAATTAACAAATTTACCTGTTTCTAATTTCTACATTTGTATTGTACTCTTTGGGTATTTCTATTATGACAAAAAATATAATTTCTTATATTCCTTTTTCCCTTTTACTTTTGTTTGCCATAGGATGCGCTACAAAAAATGAAAATTCTAAAACCTCTTTTGGAGGAAAGATTATAAACCCTAAAACCAAATTTGTCTTACTCTATTCAAATGATAAAATAATTGATACCTTATTGTTAAATGATAGAAATAAGTTTTTGGCAACCTATGATAATTTAGATGAAGGCTTGTATTATATTGAACATGGTAACGAAAATCAGTATGTGTATCTAGAACCAAATGATAGTTTAATGTTGCGCTTAAATACTTGGGATTTTGACGAATCGTTAGTATTTGCTGGAAAAGGTGCAGAAAGAAATAATATTTTAATTGATATTTTTCTAGAAAGTGAAAATGAAAGAAAACTCTTTTACCAACTAAATAGTTTTGAACCAATAGCTTACAAAAATAAAATTGATTCTATAATTAATTTTAAATTGGGTACCTATAATGCATATATTTCAACACATCCAAATGAAACAGAAAGCTATTTAGAAATTTTAAAAATTGCATTAACCTACCCGATTTATTCCAAGGTAGAACGATATCCTATAAACCATATATATACTTCTAAGAAAAAAGAATTTCCTAAAACAGATAATTCATTTTACTCCTATAGAAAAGATTTAGATTATAACAACAACGCCTTAATGTATTATACCCCTTACGCAAGGTATATTACAAATTATCTTTATAATGTTACGTATGCTGCTGGTCATCAACCCATGAAAGATGAATTTTCATCAGATTTTACGGTAGATTTATTAAATACAATTAATAATAAAATAAGTTCAAGCGATTCTAAAAATGCATTCTTAAAAAGAACTGTTTTAGATCATTTTTATAGAAAATCGAGCTGTAACATTAATAAAAAAACATTTGATACCTTTTTTACTTTATCTACAAATGAGAAGCATAAAATTTTGGTCAAAAACCTTTTAGCCGATAACGAATTAATTCAAAAAGGTGATAAAATAAAGGGATTTAAAATTTCAGATTTTACAAATTACCCTATAAAAATTGAAAAATTTACAATGAACAAAAATTCAGTACTACTCTTTTGGAATAAAGAATATATTTCTAAAGCTTTTATAAGTGCTAGAATTCTATTTCTACAAAAAAGATATCCACTATTAAACTTTGCAATTATAGAGATTGATGGAAACAGCGACAATAGAATTAAAAATATAGATATTAAAAATCAGTATTTTATTAATTCTGAAAAGCTAAAAAATAATTTCTTAAAAAGTAAAATGAATAGAACTATTCTTGTGAATAAAAATGGTATTGTAGAAAACGGCTATGCAGCTATTTCTTCGATAAAGATATACAAACAACTGAAGGAATTAAGTGAAATAAATTAAACACCTTAAAGGTTGTTATATCGTGAATTTCCACTACCTTTGCACGATTTTAATTTTGAGGAAACTCAATAGAAAATCAAGTCCAAATATATAATTGGGTTTGCAGGTAGGCGTTCTGTGAATCTACAAAAACACAGTAATGTCAACATTTTTAGAATTAGGCTTAAAAGAGCCTATCAACAAAGCATTAACAGATTTAGGGTATGAAAAACCAACTGTTATTCAAGAAAAAGCAATACCTCAAATTATTTCATCTACAGACGATTTAAAAGCATTTGCGCAAACAGGAACTGGTAAAACAGCTGCTTTTAGTTTGCCAATATTAGAACTTTTAGATGATAATAGTGGTAATGTACAAGCTATTATTTTGTCACCAACAAGAGAACTTGCAGTTCAAATTGGTAATAACATTAAAGACTTTTGTAAGTATTTACCAAATATTAAAGTAACTACTGTTTACGGTGGTTCTAGTATGGAAGATCAGATTAGGTCTTTAAAAAGAGGATCTCAAATTGTAGTTGGTACTCCCGGTAGAACTGTAGATTTAATTAAAAGAAGAGCTTTAAAATTAGGAAACGTAAATTGGTTAGTCTTAGATGAAGCTGATGAAATGTTAAACATGGGTTTCAAAGACGAATTAGATAAAGTCTTAGAAGCAACACCAGACACAAAACAAACTTTATTATTTTCTGCAACTTTTCCCAGAGAAGTTGAAGCAATTGCTAGAAACTACATGACAAAACCAGTTGAGATTACTTCTGGTGAAAAGAATGCAGGTTCAGAAAATGTAAGTCACGAATTTTATTCAGTTACAGAAAGAACTCGGTATCCTGCCTTAAAAAGAATTGCAGATTTAAACCCTGATATCTATGCAATCATCTTTTGTAGAACTCGTAGAGAAACTCAAGAAGTTGCAGATAATTTAATTAGAGACGGCTATAGCGCAGATTCTTTGCATGGAGATTTATCTCAAGGACAAAGAGATTCTGTAATGGGTAAATTCAGAAAAAGAACAATTAAAATATTAGTAGCTACTGATGTTGCTGCTCGTGGATTGGATGTTACTGAATTAACACACGTATTAAACCATAAATTACCAGATCAAATAGAAAACTATACCCATAGAAGTGGTAGAACTGGTAGAGCTGGAAATAAAGGTATTTCTATCGTTTTAGTAAACGGAAAAGAAAAAGGAAAACTAAGACAGATTGAAAGAATCATTAAAAAGAAGTTTGTTGAAGGTAAAGTTCCCTCTGGTAAAGAGATTGTTCAGAATCAATTAATGAATTTAATTGATAAAGTTCAAAACACAGAGGTAAATGAATCTGAAATGGAAGAGTTTTTACCAAGTATCTATGAAAAACTAGAGTCTTTAGATAGAGAAGAATTGATCAAAAAATTTGTTTCTTTAGAATTTAATACGATGTTAAAGTATTATGAAAACTCTAAAGATTTAAACGATTTATCTTCGAGAGATAATTCTAGAGCGAGAACAGAAAACGAAAACATGACTCGTTTTTTCATTAACATTGGTAGAAAAGATAATTTAAATCCTGGAACATTAATTGGTTTAATTAATGATCAAAATATTGGTGATAAAGTAGAAATTGGATCTATAGATATTTTAGATACTTTCTCTTTCTTTGAAATTGACAAAAACTTCGAAGAAAAAACCTTAGAAGCTTTTGCTTCTAACCAACCAGACTTTGAAGGACGTTCAGTAAATATAGAAATTACTAAAAAAGAACGCTCAGGCGGCGGAAGAAGAGGTGGAAGAAAGCCTTTTGGAGGTAAGAAAGAAGGTGGTGGATTTGGAAGACGCAAAGAAGGTTCATCTTCATCTAGAAGAAGTGATTCTGGAAGTAGTAGAGGATCTTCAGATAGACGTTCATCTGATAGACCAGACAGAAGTTCTGGAGGAGATAGAAAGTCTTCTGGTGGATTTGGAAGAAAACGTAAAGAAAGTTAGATAGAAACTCTAATAAAAGACAAGACCTCATAAGCTAAACAGTTTATGAGGTTTTTTTTTACATAATAATAATAATAATACTTATTAATAAATACTTTATAACAAGATGAAAATCGCTATTAAAATGAAAACAACAAATTGAGACCATTTTAGATACAAACCAATTTTATTATTGTTCTTTATGGATCTAGAAATTGTACCAGCTAATATTGCTATTGCAGAAAAAATAAAGAGAGAAACAAACATAAAAATAAATCCTAAAATATAAAATTGAGTGACAGTACCTAAACGATCACTAAATAAAAATCCTGGAAAAAATGCCAAGAAAAATATAGAAACCTTCGGATTTAATACATTCATTAAAAATCCTTGTTTAAAAAGCTGTGTTATGGTTTTCTTCGGAGTAACTTCCTCAGATAACAGCATACTGATATCTGTTTTATATACTTTAAATGCAAGATATAAAAGATACATCGAACCGAATATTTTAATGCCCAAATATAAATTTTCAGAGGCACTAATAATCGCAGAAACTCCAAAAGCTAATAAGGTTGTATGCACCAAACAACCAGAAATTAAACCAATAACAGTAGCTAACCCGAAAGTTCTTCCATTCACAATACTTTGTGTTAAAACAAAAATATTATCTGGTCCTGGTGAAATTGCTAAAATAGAAGCTGTCTCTTATACACATCTCCGAGCCCACGAGACCTC
>CAJXTJ010000073.1 GCA_913061165.1 uncultured Polaribacter sp. | reverse complement strand
GGGCTCGGAGATGTGTATAAGAGACAGCACTAGAAGGGTCTTTTGTAGATATTTTAAAGGATGAAAAAATTGTTTTGGATACAAAAATAATTGAATTAAAACCTTGGGAATATTATTTGGTAAGCAAGTCTAAAATATAAAAAATGCATTCACTCAAAATTATTTTATCAAAATTTAAGTATTTTTCTGTTGCTTGGATCTTTGCTTCATTAAACTTTATTATTGGTACTTGGGTTTTATACATTCCGCATGTAAAAGAAAAATTACAATTAAACGATTCTGAAATAGGCATAGCCTTATTTTGTTTTGCTTTGGGTATTTTATTATTTCTACCATTCGTGCCGTTTATTACAAAAAAGGTGGGTTTAGGGCGTTATTCTTTAATAGGGGTTATTTTATTTGCAACTTCCTTTATATTCCCTTTGCTGGCTCCTACCTATATTCTCTTATGTGTTTCATTATTTGTTGCAGGTATATTTGTGGGATCTACAGATGTTGCTATGAATGCTTTAGTATCTTATATAGAAAAAAAAGATTCACAAAATTTTATGTCTGCAGCACATGGGTTTTTTAGCTTAGGTGGTGCAATTGGCGCTACTTTAGGTAGTTTTTTACTAGCTATTTTCACAAAACCAGCATATCACATGCTATTTATTGTCCTCTTTGTAATCATAACAAATAGTATTCTAGCCAAAAACTATTATAAGGTTGTTGAGGAAACGGTTTCAAAAGAAAAAAAAGAATATAATTTTAATGCCTTAAAACCATTATTTATTATTGCTTTTATTGCTTTTGTTATTATGAGTAGTGAAGGTGCTATTGAGCATTGGAGTGGATTGTATCTGAAAGAAGTAGTTGGAGTTGTGGAGCAAAATCGTATCGGATTTGGATTTATATTTTTCTCTGTTATGATGACTTTCGGGCGGTTTTTTGCCGATAGAATTAGTGAGAAAATCGGCTCCTTAAAAATAATTTTTTACGGCTGTATTATTGCTAGTATTGGGTATGCTTGCATTCTTATAAGTGTTTTTGAAATTACTTTAGTTGGTTTCGGAATTGTAGGACTTGGGCTTTCTGTTATTATTCCAGAATTATTTAGAGTGGCAGGTAAAACAACTGGTGTAAAAGCCTCTGTAGGAATATCGTTTGTATCTGGTATTGGATTTATTGGGTTTTTATTAGGACCTGTTTTATTAGGATATATCTCGCATACCTTCAGTTTAAAATTGAGCTTTCTGTTTTTACTCTCTTTAACTGTTTTTGTTTTCTTAGCACTTCTAATGAAGTTTAACCAAAAGATTATTCGTAAATAAATTTTATGCAAATAGGGGATATAAAGTTAAAGTTGCGAATACCGTTGGGGCTGTAGATTCTTTTTTGGCCACTCTAATAGAGTGTCTGTTAAAGAAAGAAAATTCCCAAAAAGCAATTGATACTGCATGTGCAATTGGCGCTTTAGTAGCTCAAAACCATGGCGCAAACCCTAAAATATCATTAGAAGAAATTAAAAAAATAATAGCAAATTCTTTGTAATTTTTTTAAGAAAATAATTCATTCTTTTCTTATATTTGGAACTATACCATATCTGTAAAAATGAACGATTTTATTCTGTACTTTAAAATGGGTCTAAACCATGTTTTAGACTTCAATGCGTACGACCATATTTTATTTTTAATAGTTTTAGCTGTTGTATTCAGCTTTAATAAATTTAAGAAAGTAGTCTACCTAGTAACTCTTTTTACAATTGGGCATTCCATAACACTGGCATTGGCTGCTTTTGGAATTCTAAGTATAAACATGAAACTGGTTGAGTTTCTAATTCCTGTGACCATTTTTATAACGGGTACTGTAAATATTTTTACAGCAAAACAAGCTACCGGAGGAAAACAAAACATAAACTTAGTTCTTGCACTGCTCTTCGGTTTAATTCATGGTTTAGGCTTTTCTAATTATTTTAAAATGATGATTGGTAGAGCTGAAGATAAAATTCTTCCTTTACTAGAGTTTTCATTGGGTATAGAGGCAGCTCAAATACTTATAGTTGTAGGAATTTTATTCATTGGCGCTGTTCTTCAAAATATTTTAAAAGTAAACAAAAGAGATTGGATTTTAGTTTGCTCATCCATTGTAATAGGATTTGCAATTCAAATGATGCTAAACAGAGTTTTTTGGTAATCTAATTAGTACCTTTTCATAAAAATTTACCACTTATTAACGGTTCAATCTTATTAATCTTTTTACTTTCGTATTTATGACAGCAGAAAAACAATTAAAATTTGATAAAGCGTACTTAAAAATGGCTTTAGAATGGGGAAAACTTTCACATTGTAAGCGTAAACAAGTAGGTGCTTTAATTGTAAAAGATAGAATGATTATTTCTGATGGTTTTAATGGAACACCAACAGGTTTTGAGAATTGTTGTGAAGATGAAAACGGAGCTACAAAATGGGAAGTTTTACACGCAGAGGCAAATGCCATTTTAAAAGTTGCTAGCTCTACACAATCTGCAAAAAATGCAACCCTTTACATTACGTTATCTCCCTGCACACAGTGTAGTAAATTAATTCACCAGGCAGGTATAAAAAGAGTGGTATACGCCAATGCGTATAAAGATGATGCGGGAATAAAATTTTTAGAAAAGGCCGGTATAGAATTAATTAATTTACCTTATGAATAAAGAAAACCTTCCACTTTTTCTTTCAATTGCCGTAGTTTTTGGAATTTTAATAGGTATGTCTTTTGGCGAAGATGCCACTAATTTTTTACCGATATCTAAAAGTGCATCCCAAGAAAGAAAAATTAAAAGACTTATTAATTTTATTGAAAATGATTACGTAGATAAAGTGAGCACAGACAATCTACTAGATGGTGCGATCACCCAAATGTTGGGCGAACTAGATCCACATTCTGTATACATTCCAAAAGAAAAACTACAAGCCGTAAAAGAGAACATGCAAGGTAAATTTGTGGGTATTGGTGTTCAGTTTAGAATGATTTCAGATTCTATTACTGTAGTGCAACCTATAAAAGGTGGGCCCAGTATAAAAGCAGGCATAAAGGCAGGAGACCGTATTTTAATGGCAAATAAAGACACTTTATTTGGTAAAGAAATTATCAGTGATGCCGTTCCTAAATATTTAAAAGGAGCAGATAATACAGAGGTAAATCTTAAAATTTATAGAAAAAGTACAGACTCGCTATTTAATGTAATTGTTACTCGCGGAAGTGTAAATATTAAAAGTGTAGATTTATCATATATGCTAAATGATGCTATTGGTTATATAAAACTAGATCGTTTTGCAAGAAACACCTTCACAGAGTTTAAAACGGCTTTAAATATCTTAAAAAAGAAGGGTATGAAAGATTTAGTCTTAGATCTTCGTGGCAATGGTGGTGGTTTTATAGACATTGCAAATAGCATTGTAGATGAGTTTCTAGAAGAAGACAAACTAATTGTTTTTACAAAAAATAATAAAGATGAAATTGATGAATCTTTTGCTACCAAAAAAGGAGATTTTGAAAAAGGTGGTTTGTATGTTTTAATTGATGAAAATTCTGCATCTGCCTCAGAAATTGTAGCTGGCGCTTTACAAGATAACGACAAGGGAACGATTATTGGAAGACGCTCTTTTGGAAAAGGTCTGGTACAAATAGAAATGGACCTAGGAGATGGTTCTGCGGTTCGTTTGACAACGGCTCGTTATTATACGCCTACCGGCCGTTCTATTCAAAAACCATATGCTGGTAACGAAAACAAAAATTATTACCAAGAATACGAGAAAAGAATCGCTAATGGAGAATTGCTAAGTCAAGATAGCATTCAAGTAATAGATTCTTTACAATTTAAAACTCCTAAAGGTAAAATAGTATATGGCGGTGGTGGTATTATACCAGATGTATTTGTAGGGATAGATACCTCTTCTACTCTTACCAATTTTAACTTTTATAAAATTAATAGTTTTGCTTTTGATTATGTAGATAACAGAAGAAAGGAATTAGAAAAATGGAAAATTGACGATTTTATTGACAATTTTGATACAGATGAAACCATTTATAATGCTTTTTTAATTGCTGTAAAAAACCGAAGAAATCCTACATCTGAAGAGAAAAAAAGCATAAAACGTTACTTAAATGCGTCTATAGCTAATGTGCTATTTGGAGATCTTGGCTTCTACAGAATTATACATCAAGAGGATAAAATGCTGCAAAAAGTATTGGAGTTGGAAAGTATACTAGAATAGCTTTTCTTTGTAGCAATGATAACAATTAATACTTCAGACAATAAAAAAGTCTATTTTGCTTCAGATCAGCATTTAGGTGCACCAACTGCAGCAGCAAGTTTTCCTAGAGAAAAAAAGTTTGTTGCTTGGTTAGATAGTATAAAAGAAAATGCAGAAGCTGTTTTTTTATTAGGTGATTTATTCGATTTTTGGTTTGAGTATAAGACAGTTGTACCTAAAGGGTTTGTTAGAGTTTTAGGAAAACTAGCAGCACTTAAAGATGCAGGAATTCCTATTTATTTCTTTGTTGGGAACCATGATTTATGGATGAATGACTATTTTGAAAAAGAATTAAACATTACGGTGTATCACACGCCACAAGAATTTCTTATCAATAATAAAAAAATGCTTATTGGCCATGGAGATGGCCTAGGACCTGAAGACAAAGGTTATAAACGCATGAAGAAAGTATTTACGTTTCCTTTCTTTAAATGGCTATTTAGATGGCTTCACCCGGATATTGGAGTGAAATTGGGGCAGTACATGTCTGTAAAAAATAAATTGATTTCTGGTGATGAAGATGCCAAGTTTTTAGGGGAAGAGAATGAATGGTTGGTACAATACTGCAAACGAAAATTAGCCTCTAACCATTATGATTACTTTGTTTTTGGCCATAGACACCTTCCTTTAGAAATAAAATTACAAGAAGACAGTACGTATATTAATCTTGGAGATTGGATACAATACTTTACCTATGGTGTATTTAATGAAAACGAGCTTCATTTAAAAAAATATTAAACCTTTAAGGAAACTACTCCTCAATTTTTATTTCTAGCGTTAA
The DNA here is from genome assembly GCA_913061165.1 of uncultured Polaribacter sp. GTDB lineage: Bacteria > Bacteroidota > Bacteroidia > Flavobacteriales > Flavobacteriaceae > Polaribacter. The sequence continues at coordinate 5,163 of CAJXTJ010000073.1, read as the reverse complement.
AATATTTTAGCTTAACAAAACAAATAGATTCGTGGGCCTTCAATGATCGATGATTCTTACTATCTATCAGTATTCTGTTAAAAGTATTAAGACAAGTAACTGTTTTCATAAACTGTTGCAAAACCATTTGTATATTAACTTCATATAAATGTATTGTGTTTTTGTTATAAAGATAAATCAGACATGTGAAATACTTCATAAAGCATTATTCATCAAAGGTTATTTAGTTGAGCTTGCTATGGTTATTTCAAAATATCAGTTTTAAAGATAAATTTCATTTTAGTCATAAAAAAAATGCTACTCTTTCGAGTAGCATTTTAATATTCTTACGTTTTAGTTTTAATTAAAACTGGTAGTTTAAAGATAAATTAAACATGGTACCTAATTGACTAAAGTGAGAACCATCATACGTCATTTGAGAATAACGACCATTAAAAGTAATCGCGTTAGCCTCATTTTGAAGTTGTGTTAATCCTGAACCCCCATCTGCAATTGATATTACAGAAGTATCATCAATAATTGCCTGACCAGCAGCATTTTCTGCTTTGAAAGCCCACTCTGGCAAGATGTTCAATAAGTTATTAACGTTAAAAGAAACTGTTAATTTCTCTGAAGCTTTAAAGTTTACTGCTAAATCTGTAATGATTTTTGGAGTAAACTCAGTTCTTAAATCAGAACTCATAAACTTTTGCTTGAACGTTGTTTTACCGAAGTATGTATTGTTAATAGCAAAACCAACTTTATTGATTTCATAGTTTGCACCTAAAATCCATTTCGTTTCTGGTCTAGAAGTAAACATTAATGCCAAGTTAGAACGATCAAGTACAGGGAAAGCTGTTACAGAACCGTCATCGTTTTTCACATCAATCGTAGGAACATCTTGTGTTCTTTTGTTATCGATTGTGTAATTTCCTGAAAGGTTTAAGTCTAATTTACCTGCTCCAATTTCAATATTTGAAATGCTAGAAACGAAATCAATACCAGAGGTAGTTGTATCAAAACCATTGATAAAGAATTGGTTTTTACCAATTTGGTTTGTATAAATAACTCTATCCTCTACGTCAATTTTATAATAATCAACTGTAAAGTTAATATTGTTTGTTATTTTACCACCAAAACCAACAGTAATATTTGTAGATTTTTCAGGAGTCAATTTAGGAATTCCTAACTCTCTTGCTTTTGGAGATACATTATTTACCAATCCAACAACATCAATTCCTCCACCATCAGCAAAAGAATACTGAGACTTTTCAGTATAAATTTGGTGTAAACTTGGTGCTCTAAATCCTGAAGAAATAGATCCTCTCATTGTATATTTATCAGATAATTTGTAACGAGAACTAAATTTGTAAACAAATGTGTTTCCAAAATCAGAATAGTTCTCTCCACGCACTGTACCGCTTAATAAAAAGGCATCAGAAACATCATAATCTAAACTGAAATATCCACCTAAATTATATCTATTAAAGATTCCAGAGTTTTTAATATCATTTCCAGAAAAAGAATCTGAACCACCACCTTCGTAAGAAGAAACTTTTCCGGCGATTACTTCAAAATTTTCATTTCTAAACTCTGCTCCCATACCAATACTAACTTTATCAGAAAGAAGTCTAGATACATCTAAATTTCCTACGATATGGTTAAAAGAGGTCCCTCCTGGATCAAAACTAGTTGGACTAAGCGCTTGATAACCATCGCTCGCGTTATGAGAATTGTTTACCTTATATGTTTGCTCATTACCACCAAAAGTAATACTAGAATCTACATTCCAGTCATTTACTCTTCTTTTAATTCCTAAGGTAGCATTAAAGTCATTTAACACACCTTCGAAAGTTGGTACATAACCATCAAATCCACCTCTTTCATTTGATGGAAATAAATCTTGTAAATAAGCTAAATCTCCCGTTGCTACTTTCCAATAAGGAGTTCTGTAGTTCGCGTAAGAGTTTACTTTTTTAAATACATATGCAGCATTAAAATACAATGTAGACTCTTCAGATAAGTCATACGCACCATTGATTAAAAATTTAGTTGCTACCGTTTCAGGAGAACCATTAATGTTTCCTGCATCTGGTCTTCTAGATAAGAATTCTTGAACATCTGCTAAATCAGCTCCAAAACCTGTACCTCCATATGCTTCACCTTTTGCACTTACTGTACCTGGTCTGTTAGCCAATCCTACTTTAGAAAAGTCAACTGTATAATTTATAAACCCTTTATCGTCACCAATAGAAGATCCATTGTTAATACTAATACCAAACATTTCACCATCTCCTTCTGAAGTAATTCCAGATCTTAAAGTTGCTGAACCTCTGCTTACATTATCCTTTAAGATAATGTTTATTACACCTGCAATTGCATCAGAACCGTATTGTGCAGATGCACCGTCTCTTAAGACTTCAATACTTTTAATTGCATCTACTGGTATTGCAGAAATATCTGTACCTGTTTCACCTCTACCTGGAGAATCTTGCGTATATAATAATGCACTAACGTTTTTACGTTTACCATTAATTAATACCAAAGTTCTACTTGGTCCCATGTTTCTAATTTCATACGGATCTAATAAAGAAGTCGCATCATTTACTGGTGTTTGAACCGTGTTGAATGATGGGATTTTAAAAGCTAACGCTTTGTCAAACGTAGTTTGACCTGTAGATAATAATTCTTTAACACCTACAACATCAATAGGTAATGGGCTATCTGTACTACTTCTAGGAGCTGTTCTTGATCCTGTAATGATAATCTCACCTAAAGACTCATCTCCTTCTTCAATTGCAATCGTTAAAAAAGAATTGGTTGTTACTGTTACTTCTTTCGTTTTAAAACCAATAGAAGATACTACTATAGTAACTGGTAAGCTTTTTACTGTTAAACTAAATTCACCAGAATCGCTAGTTGTAGTTCCCGTAGTAGTTCCTTTTACTAGAACATTCATGTAAGGCAACGCACTTCCAGAAGTGTCTGTTACTTTTCCTTTAATTGTCTGTGCCATTAACCCTAAAGGTAGCATAAACATAAAAGCAATTGTAAATGCTTTTAAAAAAAATCTTTGTTTCATAAATAAATTGTTAGTTAAAAATTATATTTAAATAACCTCTACAGCCTTAAAGGTGCAAAGCCTTATTTATTATATAAGACAGGAAAGGAAAAAGTATACCCTTTAAAATTTATTTATTTTCAAAAAAAAGAGAGAACACAGTAAAATCTGTAGTATTTATAGTTTTATGTTCAATTTTGTATAATAGAAAGCCCCATTTGTTCCCATTTGTGTGGCATCCCATAAGCCGCCACTATCTGTAAAACTATTTTGTTTAGTTGGGTATACATTCAATAAATTATTAGCGCCAAACTGCAAATTAACTGCGGTAGTTACATGATAACTAAAATGTACATCTGTTGTTATTTTTGGTTCATAAATATCAGCAGCGGCAGCAGCTCTCTCTGCTTCTGAATTGTTGAAATTTGATATATCTTGACTTATTTGCCAATCTACCAAATCTACACGGCTAAACCTTGTGAAACTTACCGATGTTTCTAATTTTTTATAACTATAATTTATACCCAAATTAAATTTACTTTTGGGTGCAGAGGCCAATAAATATTGCTGATCTCTAGTACCAAAAAATGTTTCTTGGTCTAATGCTTTGTTTTTAATATGGGTAATAATCATGTTATTTATATTACCCGAAAGATCAATTGAAAGTTGACTTTTTTCCATTTTCTTATGCCAGTTTAAAACCAAATCTACACCAGTAGTTTCTGTATTTACGCCATTTGCAAAAAATTGAACATTGTCTATTCCTACGCCTAAGTCTGAAGCATCAAAATTACCACTCAAAATAATCCTGTCGTTAATAGCTACATAGTATGCGTCTATTGCTACATTAAAGGTTTTACTTAATTTTGCTGTAAACCCTAAACTAAAATTTCTAGCTTTTTCTTCCTGTAATTCATCAATATTAAATCTTCTGGCAATAGCGCTATTGTTTGCTATTAAAAAAGATTCTGACGCTGAAGTTCCTATAAAGTTTGTAAAAGTTAAATTATAATACCTTTGTGCCAAAGAAGGTGCTCTAAAACCAGTACTAAAAGAACCTCTTAAATTTAATTTTTGGGTGATTTTATATCGAGAAGCAAGCTTGTAATTTAAGGTACTTCCAAAATCGCTATAATATTCGAAACGCAAAGCAGACCCCAGCATAAATTTCTCTGAAAAATCTATCTCTGTATCTAAATAAACACTAAAATTAGATCGATTTCTGTCTACTTCATTCTCTGGGCCGTACCCAGGGAAACCCTGAGACCCACCAGGTCTTATGACTCCATTATACGTTTGATAATCTAAAAGAGACGTTCTAGAGTTTATTAAATCTCCATTCATATCATAGGAGGCATAAGAAGCTTCTTCACCAGAAAATATTTTATAAGCATCTATTCTATACTCCAAACCCATAGCAATGTTATAACCATAGGGCGCTGCTAAAAAGTATTTAGAAAAATCGATACTAGTAGTGTTTTGCATTAATTGGTGCCCACCTGCATCAAACTCTGTTGGAGAGTTTTCTTCTAAAGTAGCATTTAAAGTGTTCTTTATAAAGTAATGAAAATTATTTCTACCAAAAGTATTATTCAAATCAACATTCCATTCTTTAAAACTTGTAAGTAAACCAATGGATGCTGAATTGTCTATAATATTTGATGTAATTAATGGATCAAAACCGTTGGGGTAAATATCGAGCACATTTCTTGCAGTATTTGCTCTTCTAGAAAAAGCAAAAGCTTCTGTGTTTTTATAATTTACACCCCCATTTATATAAAATTTAGTGCTAATATCAATAGGGATTTCAGCGTTTAAAAAAAAGCTAACATTTTTAACCGCAGCTTGTCCGTACTTATCTCTTGCAAGGGTTGCTGGTCTTATTGTTTTATCTGTAGATAGCGCTTCTGCAGAAAAATTAACAAATCCTCCTTTAACTATTTTCATGCCATAGTTTAACCCCAATTTATAAGTAAAACCATCTGCTCTATTAGGGTAAATAGAATTGGTGTCTGCATTGTTAAAACCTAAAGTAGAAGTTATAGTTAAAGCATTGTCAGAATCTTTTAAAACAATATTTAAAACACCCGCGATAGCATCTGAACCATATTGTGCAGACGCAC
>CAJXTJ010000072.1 GCA_913061165.1 uncultured Polaribacter sp. | reverse complement strand
ACGAGATGTAGAGAGGTCTCGTGGGCTCGGAGATGTGTATAAGAGACAGTAGTTATGGTGTCTCGTTTTTTTAGAAAATCTAATTATTTACTTCAATACAATTTTATAAAAAGTAATTTATTTGTTAAACTTTTTCGGGTAAATTTTTATGTATTATTACATACTTTTCACAAAACTTAAAAACACCTGCTTATGCCGGTCTAGATCTAATTTTGGAGAGAGGGAAGCTCTCACAATATAATCTTTGTCGCCCTCTTTGGTAGTTCCTTGAGTAGAGGTTGCAGGAATGGTCCAATAACAACCTTTTAATTGTCCGTAACTCACACAGAATTTACTTTCATTAGGTATCTCTGTGATCATTAAGTTGATTAACTTTAAATTTAACGCACGTTTATACATTTCTTTTTCTTCATCTGTAGTTCCTTTGGTAGGAAGGTCTAATGAAAAGACAGAAGGTGTAAAACCCTGTGCTGCCAATTCTTCGGAAACAAAATTAATTTTTGCAGTGGGTAACGTATCGATTATAAAATTGACAAATGCGCGGGTATTTTTATAAGCATCTTCAATTCTTTGATTCATAGAAGGCAATTGCTTTGCCAGTATTTCTATTTGAAGGTCTGTAGCTTCATTGTCGCAGAGTCTTAGATGCAGGTCTATTTTTTGCATTAAACTTTCTGTTTTTATATTTCCTACGCAATAACCGGCAGTGCATTGCCCGCCACTAGGAAATTTAGAGCCACTCGCATATGAAATACTTCTAATCGAAGACAAAATTGCATTTTCGCCTAAGAAATGAACATTCGGACAAAAAGTTTGGTCTAAAATAAAAACAGGAGCTATTGCAATGGCGCCACTGGTAGTTGTGCGCTCTTTACTCAAAACTTCTTGTAGTTTTATAAGATCTGGTACTTCAACCCTAGGATTTGTAGGAATTTCTGCAATAATATAAGGCACGCTATCTTCTTTGGCAATTTTAGTTAAAACAGTATCGATACTTTGCACCATATTATTATCGCCATCTACAGGCAAATCTACGACTTCAACCATCTCTAAACAAGCAGCAACACGCCTTGCTTGGTCATTTGTACCTCCATAACAATTTGGTGGAACAATAATCTTAATTGCTTTTCCTGGATGTTTTTCTAATGCATCATGAATTAAGCCCATTATAATAGCGTATTGAATAGACAAACCGCTAGAACCAACCAAAGGTTTTGTAGTGGTGCCATTAATTTGTTTAATGGAATTTAAAACACTTATTTTATTAGTTTTAAAGTTGTTTTCTGGATGAATAATAACTGTGGCTGTAACTAATGATTTTAATGCAGCAAGAGCATTTACTGGCGTCATTGCAATAGTTTCTCTTCTTCTTACGTGTTGAATATCTGAAATATAATGTTCATTTTTTGCACCATTTACTAATAATATACTTCCCAAGGCGGTATAAGTATGAATGCAGAAATCGATATTTTTAGTACTGCTAAAATTGGTTATTTTTTCTTGTTCAGAAATAAAAATGGTACTACCATCAAAGGAAGTAATGTCTGTTGCATTTTCAACTTTATGTATTTCAAAATTATAGCCATATACATTTCTTAGAATGTCAGCATCAAAAAACGCTGGTAATTCATTAATGTAATTAATTTGTGTCTTTTTATTTTCTAATAAGTTCTTTCTAAGAATTGCTAAAATAGGAACTGTCTGTGATGAAAAACTAATTACATTTTCAGATTTCTGATTGTTTAACTTGGCTATTGTCCATTCTAGAATACAAGATAACGGATGTCCTAAACGAATATAGTCATACGCAGTTGGCAGTTCATTTAATGCAAAAGCTTCTGAATTATTAGTATCAAACAGAGATTTAAACTGCTTCAAAAACCCTGTTTTAGCTAATTTTTCGTCATAAATATCTAATCGGTGCGTAGTTAAGTTCAACCAACTAGTTGGCATGTTTTTTAGCACTTCATCTATATATTTAAAGATTTTATTGTCTTGCATAATTTTAATTTTTAAATAGAAAACAAAGATACATTAATTAGATTTTTTGTAGTGCTTTGAGTTTTTTGTTTTTAGACATTTAATAAATGAATAAAAGGAGATAACATAATAGATTATATGGTATTATATCAACAAAACCAAACCGCAACGAAATTAATAGACATCGTACTTTATTTTAGTTTAATAAATTCATTATCAGGTATATAAAGCTATCATTAACAGTTGAAAATAATACCAAAACAGGTATTAACCCCAATAAAATGCAATAAAAACCCTATTTTTGATAATTGATTATAATTTAAATAATTTAAGAATAAAAAAATGGCAAATACACTATTTGACAAAGTATGGGATTCACACGTTGTTCGTCAGGTTAAAGACGGACCAGATGTGTTTTTTATAGACCGTCATTTTATCCACGAAGTTACAAGTCCAGTAGCTTTTTTAGGACTAGAAAGTAGAGGGAACAGTGTTGTATATCCTGGGCGTACATTCGCAACAGCAGATCACAACACACCAACAATAAATCAACATTTACCGGTAGCAGATCCTTTGTCTGCAAATCAGTTAGACGCTTTAGAAAACAATGCTGCAAAGCACGGTATTTCGCACTGGGGTTTAGGTGATGAAAACAACGGAATTGTTCATGTTGTAGGACCAGAAAACGGAATTACATTGCCGGGCGCAACAATTGTTTGTGGAGATTCTCATACGTCTACACACGGTGCTTTTGGTGCAATTGCTTTTGGTATTGGTACTTCGGAAGTAGAAATGGTGCTGTCTACACAATGCATTATGCAACCAAAACCTATGAAGATGCGTATCAACGTAAACGGAAAACTAGGTCTGGGTGTAACGCCTAAAGATGTTGCTTTATATATTATAGCAAAACAAACAACTTCTGGTGCAACAGGTTACTTTGTTGAATATGCAGGAGATGTTTTTGAAGATATGTCTATGGAAGGTCGAATGACTGTCTGCAACTTATCTATAGAAATGGGAGCAAGAGGAGGAATGATTGCTCCGGATGCAAAAACTTATGATTATATTAAAGGCCGCGCTCAAACTCCGAAAGGGGCAGATTGGGACAAGGCGATGAAATATTGGGAGACTTTATACACAGAAGAAGGTGCTGCATTTGATATAGAACATACTTACGAAGCTTCAGATATTGAACCAATGATTACGTATGGTACAAATCCAGGAATGGGAATGGGCGTAACAAATTCAATACCAACTGCAGAAAGTTTAGAAGGTGGTGTAGAAACGTATAGAAAATCTTTAGGGTACATGTCTTTTAATGAAGGCGATTCTATGATCGGTAAAGAAATTGACTTTGTCTTTTTAGGTTCTTGTACAAACGGAAGGATAGAAGACTTCAGAGGATTTTGTTCTATTGTAAAAGGAAGAAAAAAAGCAGCCAATGTTACGGCTTGGTTAGTACCCGGTTCACATAAAGTAGTAGATCAAATAAAGGAGGAAGGCTTAGATAAAATTATTACAGACGCAGGTTTTGTTTTAAGAGAACCCGGCTGTTCGGCTTGTTTGGCAATGAATGATGATAAAATTCCTTCAGGGAAATTATCAGTTTCTACATCTAATAGAAATTTTGAAGGTAGACAAGGACCAGGTTCTAGAACACTATTAGCTTCTCCATTAGTTGCTGCAGCATCTGCAGTGCAAGGGGTAGTTACAGACCCTAGAACATTATTAGTATAAAATTAAAAGGATTAAAGTTGGAGTGTACAAGGTTAGAAAGTTAGCAACAGAATGAACTTTGAAACCTTGAAACTGTAAAGCTTTACAAATATAGAAAACAATGGCTTACGATAAATTTGGAGTATTAACAAGTACAGCATACCCTTTACCAACAGAGAATGTAGATACAGATCAGATAATACCTGCTCGTTTCTTAAAAGCAACAGAACGTGTAGATTTTGATGTCAACTTTTTTCGTGATTGGAGATACAATCAAGACGGAACACCAAAGGTAGATTTTCCTTTAAATAAAGAAATTTATGCAGGTTCTAAAATATTAGTTGGTGGAAGAAACTTTGGTTCTGGTTCTTCTAGAGAGCATGCAGCTTGGTCTGTGTATGATTTTGGATTGCGTTGCGTAATTTCTTCAGCATTTGCAGATATTTTCAAGAATAACTGTTTAAACGTTGGTGTTTTGCCAGTGCAAGTTTCAGCAGTCTTCGCAGATACTTTATTTGCAGCAATTATGGCAGACCCAAAAACGGAGATTAATGTCGACTTACCTAACCAGAAAGTAACTTTAGTTGCTACTGGGCAGTCTGAATCTTTTGTAATTAATACGTACAAAAAAGACAACATGTTAAACGGTTTTGATGACATCGATTATCTAAAAAATATCGAAGGTGAAATAACTGAATTTGCGAAAACAAGACCATTTTAAGGTTTCACTATGGCAAAGAGAAAGATTGAAATAATGGATACGACACTGCGTGATGGCGAACAAACATCCGGAGTATCGTTTTCAGTTTCCGAAAAATTAACAATCGCAAAATTACTTTTAGAAGAATTAGAAGTAGACCGTTTAGAAGTAGCCTCTGCTAGAGTATCTGAAGGTGAACTAGAAGCGGTAAAGAAAATTACCTCTTGGGCTTCTGAGCATAATTGTTTAGAGAAGATAGAAGTATTAACTTTTGTTGATGCAGGAAAATCAATCAATTGGATGATAGATGCCGGTGCGAAAGTCCAAAATTTATTAACCAAAGGTTCTTTAAACCATTTAACACATCAACTTAAAAAAACACCAATACAACATTTTACTGAGATTCAAAAGAACATAGAATCGGCCATTAAACACGGTATAAAAACGAATGTTTATTTAGAAGATTGGTCTAATGGAATGCGAAATTCAAAAGCTTATGTTTTTGAGTATTTAGATTTCTTAACGACTCAAAATATAGAACGTGTTTTATTACCAGATACTTTAGGAATTTTAACTCCGGATGAAACTGCAAGATTTATATCAGAGGTTCGCGAAAAATACCCAAATACACATTTTGATTTTCATGGTCATAATGATTATGATTTAGGAGTTGCAAATGTTATGGAAGCTGTAAAATCGGGTGTAAATGGTTTGCATTTGACTATTAACGGAATGGGGGAGCGTGCCGGAAACGCCCCAATGGCTAGTGTTATTGCTGTAGTTAATGATTTCTTAACAGAGGTGAGAATAACGGTTAACGAGAAAGCATTAAATAAAGTAAGTAAGTTGGTAGAAACTTTTTCTGGTTTTAGAATACCCGTAAATAAGCCAGTTGTAGGTGCAAATGTTTTTACGCAAACAGCAGGAATACATGCAGATGGAGATCATAAAAACAACCTTTATTTTAATGATTTAATGCCAGAACGTTTTGGCAGAAAACGCAAATATGCATTAGGAAAAACATCTGGAAAAGCTAATATTCAAAAAAACTTGCAAGACTTAGGTTTGAGTTTAAATGATGATGAGCTAAAGAAAGTTACTCAAAGAATTATTGAGTTAGGTGATAAAAAGCAAGTTGTATCGCAAGAAGATTTGCCATATATTATATCTGATGTTTTAGATAGTGATACGATTGAAAGACGTGTTATCGTAGAAAATTATGTACTCACACATGCCAAAGGTTTAAAGCCATCAACCACAATTAAGTTAAAGGTAGAGGGTGTTATTTATGAAGAGCATGCCCAAGGAGATGGACAGTTTGATGCATTTATGAATGCTTTAAAAAAGTTATACAAAAGACATAGTAAAAAGGAGTTGCCAAAGTTAATTGATTATGCAGTAAGAATTCCGCCAGGAAGTAATTCTGATGCCTTGTGTGAAACTATTATCACTTGGAAAGGAGATGAAAAAGAATTTATTACACGTGGTTTAGATTCAGATCAAACAGTATCTGCAATCAAAGCTACAGAGAAAATGTTAAACATAATTTAAAAATTTATGATTAAAAGATGCATTTATTGCATCTTTTAATTTTTAATACACATAAAAAAATGAAATTAAATATCGCTTTATTAGCAGGAGACGGAATTGGACCCGAAGTAATAGATCAGGCTGTAAAGGTATCTGACGCAATTGCAAAGAAATTCAACCATGAAATTACTTGGAAACCGGCTTTAACCGGTGCAGCAGCTATCGATGCAGTTGGAGAACCGTATCCAGACGCAACGCATGATATTTGTGTGGCTTCTGATGCTGTTTTATTTGGTGCAATTGGGCATCCAAGATTTGACAATGATCCTACTGCAACCGTAAGACCAGAGCAAGGCTTATTAAAAATGCGTAAAAAATTAGGCCTATTTGCAAATGTAAGACCCACATTTACATTTCCTTCTTTATTAGATAAATCTCCCTTAAAAAGAGAGCGCATAGAAGGAACTGATTTAGTTTTTTTACGTGAATTAACTGGGGGGATTTACTTCGGAGAAAAAGGTAGAAGAGATGGTGGAGAAACTGCTTTTGACAATTGTGTATATACACGAGCTGAGGTGCAGCGTATTGCTGTTAAAGGTTTTGAATTGGCAATGACACGTGGTAAAAAATTATGTTGTGTAGACAAAGCAAATGTTTTAGAAACTTCAAGATTGTGGAGGGAAACGGTACAAGCAATGGAAAAGGATTATCCAGAAGTGGAAGTATCTTATGAGTTTGTAGATGCAGTAGCCATGCGTTTGGTGCAATGGCCAAATAGTTATGATGTCTTAATTACGGAGAACTTATTCGGAGATATTTTAACAGATGAAGCTTCTGTAATATCTGGTTCTATGGGTTTAATGCCAAGTGCATCTGTAGGAACAGAAAATGCCTTGTTTGAGCCTATTCATGGTTCGTATCCGCAAGCAACAGGGTTAAACATTGCAAACCCAATGGCAACTATTTTGTCTGCAGCAATGTTGTTTGAGCATTTTGGCTTAAACGAAGAAGGAAAAGCAATTAGAGATGCTGTAAACAGTGCTTTAGAAAATGGAATCGTTACAGAAGATTTGGCCGATGGTGGAAAAGCATACGGAACAAAAGAAGTAGGGGATTGGTTAGCAGAAAATATCTAAAATAAAAATTGAAATTATATAAAAAAAAGCGCTCTATTTAGAGCGCTTTTTAGCTTTATGTATATTCGTACTTTGTATTGTACCAAAATTTAGTGCATTTTTTAAAGTTGTAAAAGATTATTTTACACCCATCAATTCAACATCAAAAATAAGTGTTGCATCTGGTGGAATTACGCCTCCAGCGCCAGCAGCACCATATGCTAAATTAGAAGGGATTACAAAACGCGCTTTATCGCCTACTTGTAATAATAAAATTCCTTCATCCCAACCAGCAATAACTTGTCCTAGACCAACATTAAAATCAATCGGTTCTTTTCTCTTATATGAAGAATCGAAAACCGTGCCATCTAATAATTGTCCTTTGTAATGCACAGAAACTCCAGCACCTTTTGTAGCTTGCTTACCAGTTCCTTTTTGTAAAATCTGGTAACGCAAACCGCTTTTAGTTTCTTCATAACCAATCGCTACAGAATCTAACAATTCTTTTTGTTTTGCTTTCTCATCTGCATCCCGTTTTTCTCTAGAACCTTCAAATGTTCTAAAAGCTTCTACAGCATTAAAAGCATCTGCATCTGCACCAACTCTAACAATTTCTACAGATGATAATTCATCTCCTTGCGCTATTGCATCAACAATGTCTTGCCCTTCTATTACAGATCCAAAAACAGTGTGTTTACCATCTAACCATGGAGTAGGAACGTGAGTAATATAAAACTGACTTCCGTTTGTTGCAGGTCCAGAATTGGCCATTGCTAATTTTCCAGGAGCATCATGTTTTAAATCTGAATGAAATTCATCATCAAATTTATAACCAGGGTTTCCTGTTCCTGAGCCTTGTGGGCAGCCACCTTGTACCATGAAATCTGGAATTACTCTGTGGAATTTTAATCCATCATAATATGGTGTTCCTTGTTCTTTCACATCATTTTCTAAATTACCTTCAGATAAAGCAACAAAGTTCCCTACTGTTCCAGGAGTTTTTTCGTGTTCTAATTGTACTAAAATTTCACCTTTTGAAGTAGTGAATTTGGCATAGATACCGTTATTCATAATCTTTAAATTTTAATTTTTCCTCATCCCTAATTTAGGGTTCACAGTCTTAAGGTTTTTAATTAGGTATTAGTTTTTGACTGCATTTAAACTAATATTTTTACTTTTTAAATTCGCTTGTAAAATGTAACTTTACTGATGGATATTTATTTTGTGTCATTTGAATCGTAAATTCAGAATCTGCTAAAAACACCAATTGTCCTTGCTTGTCTTTTGCTAAATACCGCTGTTTTACACGTTTAAAATCAATAAATTCATCACTTTTAGGATTCTCTGGTTCTACCCAACAAGCTTTATGAGCAGCTAGATTTTCATAAGTACATTTTGCACCGTATTCATGTTCTAATCGGTATTGAATAACTTCATATTGCAAAGCACCAACGGTACCAACTACCCGTCTTCCGTTCATTTCTAACGTAAATAATTGCGCAACACCTTCGTCCATTAACTGGTCTAAACCTTTATACAATTGTTTAGACTTCATAGGATCTGCATTGTTCACATAACGGAAATGTTCTGGTGAAAAGCTTGGAATTCCTTTAAAATTAAGCGCTTCTCCTTCTGTTAAAGTATCTCCAATTTTAAAGTTTCCGGTGTCATGAATACCAACAATATCTCCAGGAAAAGACTCTTCTACAATTTCTTTTCTTTCAGCAAAAAATGCATTCGGACTAGAAAATTTTACTTTTTTACCTGTTCTAACATGCAAGTAGGGTGCGTTTCTTTTAAACGTTCCTGAAACTATTTTTATAAATGCAAGTCTATCTCTATGCTTAGGATCCATATTTGCATGAATCTTAAATACAAAACCTGTTAATTTTTCTTCTTTAGAATCTACCAAGCGTTCTTCTGCTTTTTTAGGTTGTGGCGAAGGTGCTATCTCTATAAAGGCTTCTAGCAATTCTTTTACACCAAAATTATTTAATGCAGATCCAAAAAACACCGGTTGTAGCTTGCCTTCTAAATATTCTTCCTGATTAAAAGCTGGGTATACTTCATCAATCAACTCTATTTCTTCACGTAAAGTATCTGCAGCTGTTTCTCCAATAATGGTATCTAATTCTGGATTTGAAAGATCACTAAATTCAACTCCTTCAGATATAGATGTTTTATTATCACCAGAAAAAAGGTTTAATTTCTTTTCCCAAATATTATAAATTCCTTTAAAATCATATCCCATTCCAATAGGGAAACTCATTGGTGTAACACGTAAACCTAGTTTTTGTTCAACTTCATCTAACAAATCAAAAGCATCTTTACCCTCTCTATCTAATTTATTGATAAAAACTAGCATTGGTATGCTTCTCATTCTACAAACTTCTACTAATTTCTCTGTTTGTGGTTCTACACCTTTGGCAACATCAATTACAACAATAACACTATCTACAGCAGTCAAAGTTCTAAAGGTATCCTCTGCAAAATCTTTGTGACCAGGTGTATCTAAAATATTTATTTTTTTATCTTTATAAATGAAGGCTAAAACAGAAGTTGCAACTGAAATACCACGCTGACGTTCAATTTCCATAAAATCTGAAGTTGCGCCCTTCTTAATTTTATTGTTTTTTACAGCACCAGCTTCTTGAATTGCTCCACCAAAAAGTAGTAACTTTTCTGTTAACGTTGTTTTACCTGCATCTGGATGCGAGATAATACCAAAAGTTCTTCTACGTTCTATTTCTTTTAAAAAATTCATCTACAAAAATTGAGGTGCAAATATAGGTTTTATTCTATAATTTATCTCTTGATTTTAAAGGGATACCTATTAATAACATGTCCTAGGTTTTATGAAATTTGATACACTATAAACTCGTGATAAATTTCAACAAAATACGGTATCAATCTATAATTTCAATAGTCATTTTAATATCTTCTATAGGCCATTCATCTACACCTACTTTTACCCTTGATATTTTATCTAAGGTATTAAATCCTGAGATTACTTCACCAAAAACAGTGTGCTGGTTATCTAAATGATGATTTCCATTTCTATTATGTACAATATAAAATTCAAACGGACTTGATAATTTATTAGGATTCTTTTCCCATTGCCTAGCAGCAGCCAATGCGCCGTATTTATGGGTTCTATTGCTCTTAAACTCGGGTCTTAATAAATA
>CAJXTJ010000071.1 GCA_913061165.1 uncultured Polaribacter sp. | reverse complement strand
AGTCGTCGGCAGCGTCAGATGTGTATAAGAGACAGATATTTTACAGAAAACACCTTAATAAAAACAGAAGTATTTCGAATAATTTTTTTTGTACTTCCGCTTTATACCTGCTAAAAAAACATAAAAACTTCCTAAAATAAATAGTTGTCTGTTAAAAATTTATTCATAAATTCACTTTACATTATAAATCCCAAATCTTCAAAGTAATTTATGCCATACACAGCGACCATAGAAGAAGAAAATAAGGAAATTGCAAGCAGGTACAAAGATTTATTAAAAGGTACGTATGAAATTTTGTCTGTGACAGATAAAAAACTCATAAGAAAAGCTTTTGAAATTGCGGTAGATGCACATTCTAACCAGCGCAGAAAAACTGGTGAACCTTATATTTTTCATCCAATAGCAGTAGCTAAAATTGTTGCTATGGAAATTGGTTTGGGTGCAACTTCTATTGCCGCAGCTTTGTTACACGACGTTGTAGAGGATACTGAGTATACCTTGGATGATATGGAGCAGTTGTTTGGAGAAACAGTTGCTAGAATTGTAAACGGCCTTACAAAAATTTCTCGCTTAAATAAAGAACAAGATGCTTCTATACAAGCAGAGAATTTTAGAAAAATGCTCTTAACATTAAATGATGATGTGCGTGTTATTCTAATAAAAATTGCAGACAGATTGCACAACATGCAAACTATGGATGCAATGCCGGCACACAAACAAGTAAAAATAGCTTCGGAAACACTATATATTTATGCACCATTAGCACATCGTTTAGGCCTGTATAATATTAAAACAGAACTAGAAGATTTAGGTTTAAAATATACAGAACCAGAAGTTTACAATGATATTATCACCAAAATAAAAGAAAGTAAAGAAGAACAACAGAAATATTTAGAAACCTTTGCAGAGACCCTAAAAATGGGCTTAGACAAAGAGAATTTTACCTATGATATAAAAGGACGTTTTAAATCTATTTATTCTATTCGTAGAAAAATGCGGAAGCAAAACGTAACTTTTGAAGAGGTGTATGATAAGTATGCCATTCGAATTATTTACGTACCTACTTCAGATGACGATAAGTTTGATGCATGGAAAATTTATACTATAGTAACAGATTATTTTAAACCCAACCCAACAAGATTAAGAGATTGGATTTCGCAACCAAAAACTACAGGCTATGAAGCCCTGCATATTACCGTTGTGGGTCCAGATGCGCAATGGGTAGAAGTACAAATTCGTTCTAGCAGAATGAATGAAATTGCAGAAAGAGGGTATGCAGCTCATTTTAAATATAAACAAGGGGAAAATAAAAACCCCGAAAATGGTTTAGAATCTTGGTTAAATCGTCTAAAAGAGTCTTTAGAAAATCAGAGTTTAAATGCAGTAGACTTTGTGGAAGAGTTCAAGTTAAACTTGTATTCTAAAGAGATTTATGTATTTACACCTAAAGGCGAATTAAAATCACTGCCAAAAGATGCTTCTGCTTTAGATTTTGCATTTACAGTGCATACAGATGTAGGATTAAAATGCAGAGGTGCTAAAGTAAACGGCAAGCTAGTGCCTTTAAGTCATACTTTAAAAAGTGGAGATCAAATAGAAGTAATAACCACAGCAAACAACAAACCAAATGCCAGATGGTTAGATTTTGTAATTACCGCTAGAGCAAAAACAAAAATTAGAGCTGCTTTAAAAGATGAAGAAAAAGAGATTGCAGAAGAAGGAAAAGCAATTTTAGCTAGAAAATTACGTCATTTAAAAATACCTTACAACGAGAAAACAATTAATGAGCTTGTTAGTTTCTTTAAAATTAGAACTAGTTTTGATTTATTTTTTAGAATTGGAAATGGCGCCATAGATAACAAAAACTTAAAATCCTTTGTTGCCCAAAGAAACAGTACTATTTTAAATTTCTTTAAAACCAAACTAAGAAGAGCTCCTAGTGGCAAGGAAATGATAGAAACAGATGAAGTTTCTAACAGCTATGATGCATTAGTATTTGGTAGAGAAGAAGAAAAATTAGATTATACATTGTCTAAATGTTGCGCTCCCATTCCTGGAGATACTGTTTTTGGTTTTTTAACCATTAATGAGGGCATCAAGATTCATAAAAAAAATTGTCCAAATGCAATTTCTTTACAGTCTAATTATGCGTACAGAATTATGCGAGCAAAATGGATAGACTCTACAAAACAAGATTTTAATGTAATTTTACATATTAGTGGCGTAGACAATCAGGGCATCATTAATGACTTAAGCAGAATTATTTCTAATAATATGGGAGTATTTATTAACAGTATAAACATTGCTGGTAATGAGGGGGTGTTTGATGGCAAAATAAGCCTAAGTGTTAAGAATAGTACCCAATTAAATAAATTAATGAAAAGCATTCAGAAAGTAGATGGAGTAAAAAAAGTAGAGCGTGTTAATAGTTTATAAACATCCTAACAAAAAACACCTAATTTATTAAGAAATAACTGTAAATTTGTTTTTTGTAAAATATAAGATAATGAGTAACTCTCTTGAGAATCAAGACGTAGTAAAAAAAGTATTTACCACTTACTTAGAAGAAAATAAGCACAGAAAAACACCTGAGCGATATTCAATTCTTCAAGAAATATATGATGCAGATGAACATTTCGATATAGAGTCTCTCTATATTAAGATGAAAAACAAGAACTACAGAGTTAGTAGAGCTACATTATACAACACCATAGAAATTTTATTGAATTGTAACCTTGTTAGAAAACATCAATTTGATGGACAATCGATGGCACGTTATGAAAAAAGTTACTTCGACAAAAACCATGATCACGTAATCTTTACAGATACTGGCGAAGTGAAAGAATTTTGTGATCCTCGTATTCAAATTATCAAGAAAACAATTGAAGATATATTTAATATCGATATTCAAAACCATTCTCTTTATTTCTACGGAACAAAAAAGAAAGAATCATAATTAAAACAACACAAACAACATTCCCTATTTTTGGGAAACAAATTAAACAACTAATGGCTGTAGATTTATTACTCGGATTGCAATGGGGAGACGAAGGAAAAGGTAAAATTGTAGACGTATTAACTGGGAACTATGATATTATTGCGCGCTTTCAAGGCGGACCAAATGCAGGACACACATTAATTTTTGACGGACACAAACACGTTTTACATACCATTCCTTCAGGAATTTTTCATAAAACAGCATTAAACGTTGTTGGAAACGGTGTAGTGATAGATCCGGTAATCTTTAAAAAAGAACTAGAAAATTTAGACAAACATAAAGTTGATTACACTTCTAAATTATTAATCTCTAGAAAAGCTCATTTAATTCTACCAACTCACAGACTATTAGATGCAGCTTCTGAAACCTCTAAAGGAAAAGCAAAAATTGGTTCTACTTTAAAAGGAATTGGTCCGACGTATATGGATAAGACCGGCAGAAACGGAATGCGTGTTGGAGATTTAGAATTAAAAAACTGGAAAGATAAATACCATGCTTTAACTGCAAAACATTTAGGAATGTTAGATTATTTTAACATTAAAATTGATTATAACCTAGAAGAGTTAGAAGCAGAATTTGACAAAGGAATAGAAAAGTTAAGAACATTACAATTTATTGATAGTGAAGAATTTTTAAACCAAGCTATTAAAAGTAATAAAACAATTTTAGCAGAAGGTGCGCAAGGTTCTTTATTAGATATCGACTTTGGAACATACCCTTTTGTAACTTCATCAAATACAACTGCTGCCGGTGCTTGTACTGGTTTAGGTGTTGCCCCAAATAGAATTAAAGATGTATACGGAATTTTTAAAGCCTACACTACACGTGTTGGTTCTGGCCCTTTTCCTACAGAATTATTTGACAAAGACGGAGAAGAAATGGCTAGAATTGGTCAAGAGTTTGGAGCAACAACAGGAAGACCAAGAAGATGTGGGTGGTTAGATTTAGTAGCACTTAAATATGCTGTAGATGTAAACGGTGTTACCCAATTAATGATGATGAAAGGAGATGTACTTTCTGGTTTTGATACCTTAAAAATATGTACTTCTTATAATTATAAAGGGAAAGAAATTTCACATTTTCCTTATAACATAGAACCAGAAAATGTTTCTGTAAACTATTCTGAGTTTAAAGGATGGGATGAAGACTTAACAAAAATGACTTCTGCAGAACAGTTGCCAAAGAATTTAATGGATTACGTTGCTTTTATAGAGAAAGAAACGGGCGTTCCTGTAAAGATTGTCTCAGTTGGTCCAGATAGAAAACAAACGATTGTAAGATAATTAAATCTTATAAGATTATATAAAAAGCATCTTTTAGAATTCTAAAAAGATGCTTTTTTATTACAACACAATGTAATTAAATTATTTTTTACTTTTCTTTAATAGTTAAGAGGTAATCTTTTCTGTATTTTTGTTTAAAATATAGCTTTTGAACAAACTAATTATATTCACTTTCCTCCTATTCAATTTTTTGGGTTTTTCACAATCTAAAAAAATGATCTATTCTGCAGAACAACAATATGTAGATGAAGAAAAATATCCTGGTGCAACTGTTCTAATTGGTAACGTTAAAATGATACACGCAGGTGCAGTTCTTACCTGCAAACAGGCTTTGTTTTATCAAAAAGAAAACTTCTTTAAAGCCCTAGAAGAGGTGGTTGTAAATCAGGGAGATACCATTATACAAACCAGTGATTATCTAGAT
Source organism: uncultured Polaribacter sp. (assembly GCA_913061165.1). Lineage (GTDB taxonomy): Bacteria > Bacteroidota > Bacteroidia > Flavobacteriales > Flavobacteriaceae > Polaribacter. Next base: position 6,054 of record CAJXTJ010000071.1, on the reverse strand, counting down.
TATGATGCCAATTTTAAACAATCCTTGTCATGGGGTAATGTAGTTTTAAAGGATCCTGAAATGACGTTAACTTCAGATACCCTGCAATTTGATCGGTTAAACCAAAAATTGTATTACCAAAGTTATGCTACCATAAAGGATAAAACCAATACCTTAAAAAGTAAAAACGGAAACTATTATTTAGAAACAAAGAAATTTACAGCAACCACGAGAGTTACTGTTATAAACCCTGAACATAATTTAGTATCTAATCATTTAGATTATTACACAGATTCTGGTTTAACATACCTATACGGTCCCTCTACAATTACAAATACCGAAAACGAAAATAAAATATATTGTGAACGTGGCTTTTACAATACAAAAACAGATATTTCTTATTTTGTTAAAAATGCAAAGCTGTATCTAAAAGAAAGAACAGTAGAAGGCGATAGTTTGTATTATGATAAGAAAAAAGGATTTGCCTCTGCAACTAATAATATACAGATAATTGATACCGTAAAAAACTTTGTTACTAGAGGAAATTATGCAGAAATATTTGAGAATAACGATTCACTTTTTATTATTAAAAGAGCCGTAGCTATTTCTATTGTAGAACAAGATTCTACGTTTATTCATGGAGATACTTTGTTAGTCACAGGAATTCCAGAAAAAAGAATTGTAAGAACATATCATAACGTTAAAATTTTTAAATCTGATTTACAAGGGAAATGCGATTCGATTCATACAGACCAGGCAAGCGGAATTACTAAAATGTTTAAGGATCCCGTTTTATGGTCTGATGGCAATCAAATTACCGGAGACACTATTCATTTATTGTCTGATATAGCAACAGAGAAATTAGACTCTTTAAAAGTACTAAACAATGCGTTTATAGTTTCTAAAGATTCTTTATCTATCAATGATTTTAATCAAATAAAAGGAAGAAATATGTTTGGTAAGTTTTTAAAAAACAAACTAAATAACCTTTTAGTAAAAGGAAATGCAGAATCTGTATACTACAATAGAAATGAAGAAACAGATAGCATAGAAACCATTACAAAAGAAATTTCCAGTAATATTGAGTTTACACTTGAAAAAGGACAGATTACAACTATAAAGTATTTAAAGACATCGGAAGGTAAAACATATCCACCTTCGCTTTTTCCTGAAGAAGACAGAGTCTTAAATGGGTTCGTTTGGAGAGAAAATGAACAACCAAAAACAAAGGAATCTATTTTTAGAAAAGACGATAATAAAAAGCCTCCTCAAAAAAGTGATAAAGAAAATATAAAACCTTCGTTATTAAACAACCCTAAAAAAAATAGGGCAGCAACTTTCTTTAACAAAGATTAAATGAAAAAGGATTTTTTAAAATACCAAGCACAAACTTCTCCCCACCCATTAGCAATAGAAATCTCTCATGCAAAAGGAAGTTATATTTATGATACAGATGGCAAAGCTCATTTAGATTTTGTTGCAGGTGTTTCTGCAAACAGTTTAGGTCATAATAATGCTAAGGTTAAAACCGCTATTAAAAATCAATTAGATGCATATTCGCATGTAATGGTATATGGTGAGTTTATTCAAAAACCACAAGTGGCACTTTGTAAGATACTAGCACAAAATTCTCCTGAAAATTTAAACTCAGTTTACATTACCAACTCAGGAACAGAAGCTACAGAAGGTGCTTTAAAACTAGCTAAAAGAGTTACTGGTAGATCAGAAATTATTGCTGCCAAAAATTCATACCATGGCAATACCATGGGCGCTATGAGTGTTTCTGGAGTAGAAAGACAAAATCAGGCATTTAGACCTTTAGTTCCTGGTACAAAATTTATCAAATTTAATAATGAAGCAGATTTAGAAAAAATTACACATAAAACCGCAGCAGTTATTTTAGAAACCATTCAAGGAGGTGCTGGCTTTATAGAACCTCAAAACGATTTTTTAACCAAAGTAAAAAAGAAGTGTGATGAAGTTTGCGCATTATTAATTCTAGATGAAATTCAAACAGGTATTGGAAGAACCGGTACTTTCTGGGGATTTGAAAACTACAATGTAATTCCGGACATTATAATTACAGGTAAAGGATTAGGCGGCGGAATGCCAATTGGTGCTTTTATTTCTTCGTTTGAAATGATGGGCCTATTAAAAGACAATCCTAAATTGGGTCATATTTCTACTTTTGCAGGACACCCAGTTATTGCTGCGGCAGGAAATGCCACAGTTACAGAAATATTAAATCAGAATTTATTGGCAGAAAGTGTCCGTAAAGAGCAAATCATTAGAAAGCACTTGGTACATAATGCTATCAAAGAAATTAGGGGGAAAGGGTTAATGTTGGCTGCTATTGTTGAAACTCCAGATATTGCCGCACAAATTATTCACCAATGTTTAAAAAACGGATTGATTCTTTTCTTTTTGTTATTTGAGGGTCGTGCAATGAGAATTTCACCTCCACTTAACATTAGTGACCAAGATCTTGAAAAAGGATGTAATATCATCCTAAAAAGCATCAACGAAGTCTTAAAAGAATAAATACTCCCTTAAACAAATTAAAAAGAAGGGTCTGTTTTTAAATCTAGTTTCAATAATAAGTTAGGATCGGGACAATTATTTATATAAAATGAGATATCATTTTCTGAAGCAACCCCCGGATAATCTCCAAAATTTCTTGCTAAATTTCTAATAATTTGAAAATGTAAATGTGGTGCATAATCTCCATTTACAGCACTGCTTCCAACATTTCCAATAATTTCACCTTGTGCGATAACTGTTCCTATTTGAACATCTTTAATAGAATCAGTTGAAAGATGACCATACAATGTGTAAAAAGTTTCAGTGGCAATACTGTGTTTTATAATGATAGTTGGGCCGTAATCTCCATAATTATTATTGTCTTTAAAACTATGCACCTCTCCTTTTAAGACAGCCAATACTTTTGTACCTGCAGTGCACCAAAGGTCAACTCCTAAATGAATATTTCTTTTGTTCTGGTCTGCTATATTTCTAAAATAAGCACTGCGATCGTATAAATTTCTTTTTTCAAGATATCCTCCATATGCAACTTGATTATCTTGCTCGCTCAGATATAAATTGATGTATTTTTCCCAATCTCCTGAATCTGCAACGTTAAAATCTAATGCAGTAGTATTACTTTCAGAAATATCTATTGACATATAACAATCCAAAGAAATACCCGTGTCAATTATAGGCAAAGATGTTTCAGAAATCTGATTTAAAAACTGACTAAATATATCCATAATCCCTATGTATAAATCAAAAAAACTCTCGAATTTCCTCGAGAGTTTTATATATAATCCTAATCTCTTAGGCGTTTTCTTTCTTAATTAAATTTAAAGCTGACCCCTCGTTATACCATTCAATTTGCCCAGCATTATAAGTATGATTAGCAACCACAAAATCTTTAGAGCCATCTTTATGAACAACCTCTAATGTTAATGGCTTACCTGGCATAAAATCGTGCAAATCTACAAAGTTAAACGTATCATCTTCCTGAATTAAGTCGTAATCTGCTTCATTCGCAAACGTTAAGCCCAACATACCTTGTTTTTTCAAGTTTGTCTCATGAATACGTGCAAAAGATTTCACCAATACTGCAGCAACCCCTAAATGTCTTGGCTCCATGGCAGCATGCTCTCTAGAAGAACCTTCTCCATAATTATGATCTCCGATTACAATTGTTTTTATCCCTGCAGCTTTGTAAACTCTTGCAGTATCTGGCACACCTCCAAAGTCTCCGGTAATCTGATTTTTTACAAAATTTGTTTTCATTCCGAAAGCATTGACAGCTCCAATCAAACAATTGTTAGAAATATTATCTAAATGCCCACGAAAACGCAACCATGGTCCTGCCATAGAAATATGATCTGTAGTACATTTTCCGTGTGCTTTAATCAATAATTTTACGCCTCTTAAATCGTTTCCTAAAGGAGTAAATGGTTTTAATAATTCTAACCTTTCAGAATCAGTATTTACAACAACATTCACATGACTTCCGTCTGCATCTGGCGCTAAATACCCATCGTCTTTTACCTCAAAACCTTTGGGTGGTAATTCCCATCCAGTTGGTTCATCTAACATTACTTCCTCTCCATTTTCATTAATTAATGAATCGGTCATTGGATTAAAGTCTAAACGACCTGCGATAGTTACAGCAGCAACCATCTCTGGAGAAGCAACAAATGCATGTGTATTTGGATTTCCATCTGCACGTTTGGCAAAATTTCTATTAAAAGAATGAATGATACTATTTTTAGGTGCATTTTTAGGATCATCGTACCTCGCCCATTGTCCGATACATGGACCACAAGCATTGGTGAAAATCTTTGCATCTAATTTTTCAAAAACCGATAGAATTCCATCTCTATCTGCAGTATATCGTACTTTTTCAGAACCTGGATTAATTCCTAAATGTGCTTTTGTTTTTAAACCTTTATCAATTGCCTGCTGTGCAATAGAGGCTGCTCTCGATAAGTCTTCGTAAGAAGAGTTTGTACAAGAACCTATTAATCCCCATTCGACTTGCAATGGCCAATCGTTTTTTGTTGCTGCTTCTCCCATATCAGTTCCTACTTTTGTAGATAAATCTGGTGTGAAGGGGCCATTTAATAATGGACCTAATTTTGATAAATCAATTTCAATAACTTCATCAAAATAAGCCGCGGGATTTGCATATACTTCTGCATCTCCAGTTAAATACTCTTTTACCTCATTCGCAGCATCTGCAACATCACTTCTATCGGTTGCGCGCAAATAGCGTTCCATAGATTCGTCATATCCAAATGTAGAGGTTGTCGCTCCTATTTCCGCGCCCATATTACAAATAGTACCTTTTCCTGTACAAGACATGGCAATGGCTCCTTCTCCAAAATATTCTACAATCGCTCCTGTTCCTCCTTTTGCAGAAACAATACCTGCTACTTTTAAAATTACATCTTTAGGTGCTGTCCAACCAGATAATTTTCCGGTTAACTTTACACCAATTAGTTTAGGGAATTTTAATTCCCAAGCCATTCCAGCCATAACATCTACAGCGTCTGCTCCACCAACACCAATAGCAACCATTCCTAAACCACCAGCATTCACAGTGTGCGAATCCGTACCAATCATCATTCCACCAGGAAATGCATAATTTTCTAATACTACTTGATGAATAATTCCTGCTCCTGGTTTCCAAAATCCTAATCCGTATTTATTGGATACTGATTCTAAAAAATTAAAAACTTCGTTACTTGTATTTAAAGCAGATTGTAAATCTGAACTTGCTCCATTTTTAGCTTGAATTAAGTGATCACAGTGTGTTGTTGTAGGAACTGCAACTTTTGTTTTCCCAGCTTGCATAAATTGCAATAAAGCCATTTGTGCAGTTGCATCTTGTAACGCAATTCTATCTGGAGCAAAATTAACATAATCCGTTCCTCTTGCAAAGGCTCTTGTAGGATTGCCGTCCCAAAGGTGACTATACAATATCTTTTCTGCTAAAGTTAAAGGTTTTCCCGTTATTCCACGAGCTGCGTCTACGCGTTCTACAACGTTTGCGTACACTTTTTTGATCATCTCAATATCAAAGGCCATATTCTAATTAAATTTATGATTATCAGTATAACAAAACTACATTTTTTCCTTGAATTTTAAACAATAAATAATAGATAGCTATCATTATTGAATAAATAAAAATTATTAGTATAAAAATTACATATTATATAATTAAAGACTATAAAATTTGTAATAATATTAAAAAAAGCAGGCTAATAAGCCGAATCCTGTTCCTTTAAAAAAGGTTCTTATCATTTATCTCGTTCTAAAATTACTCTTAGAATCAATCTGCCTACCCTTTAGAATCGAGCGAGTAGCTCTCAATCTCTAATTTACATGGCATTGCACCTCATAGAGTTTACCTGGTTTCACTACAGCCGAACTGTACTTGCTTTCTGTTGCACTGGTCCTCAGCTTACGCTGGACGGATGTTATCCGCTATGATACTCTATGGTGTCCGGACTTTCCTACCTGTCTCTTATACACATCTCCGAGCCCACGAGACCTCTCTAC
>CAJXTJ010000070.1 GCA_913061165.1 uncultured Polaribacter sp. | reverse complement strand
TATGATTTGGATTGCTTTTGGTTGGTGATAACACAAAATCATGTTCACCAACTTTTTGAAAGCCCATTTTTTTATAAAAAGCAATTGCTTTTAAGTTCTCTATCCAAACGAAAAGCCAAATTCCCGCTTGTTTATGCTCTTTTGCTAAAGTACTATTAAAGTTGAGTAATTCTTTGCCTAGTCCTAAATTATAAAACTCCTTTAATAGATATAGACGTTCCATCTTTGTAGCATTTTTATCTACTACATGTTCGTTCTCTTGATTAAAAATTACTTTAGAAAAACCCGCAATTTGTTCTTTGTAATAGAGTATGTGGTATTGAAATTTTGGATTTGAAAGTTCTTTTCTAAAATTTTCTTCACTAAAATTGGCTGCAATATATGCGTCTACAACTTCTTTAGGTGCAGCCTGGCCATGTGCTGGTATAAAAGCGGCAATACTAAGTTTAGATAGCAAATTTGCGTTTTTTAGGGTTGCTTTTTTAATGGCTAACATCTCTTATAAAATTATTCCTTAAAATTAATTGTATCTTTCTCTAATATACAGAAAAACCTCTCTGTTTTCACAAAGAGGTTTATATATTTAAAGCTACTTTGTTTTTATTTAATCAACTCGTAAGAACGTTTGATAAAGTTTGTTAACTCTTCACCATGTAAAAGGTTTTGAGATAATTTAGCCAAATCAAAAGCTTGCGAGATTAAATGTTTCTGTGCTGCTTCATCTTTATTATTTAAGATGTCAGATACTAACGGACTATTTGTGTTTACCACTAAATTGTACATGTCAGGAAAATTACCCATTCCCATCATTCCACCACCACCACCAGATGCCTGCATTTCTTTCATTCTACGCATAAACTCTGGAACCGTAATTATAAATGGAGAAGAAGCAGAATCCATCGCTTCTAATTGAACTGTATATGTTTTAGAATTAACAGCACCTTCAATAATTGGTTTTAAAGTAGCTACCTCATCCTCAGATAATTTAGAAATTACATTGTCGTCTTTCTTAATTAAATTATCAACATGGTCAGAATCTACTCTTGTAAACTTCACTTTTTCTGCTGAACCTTCTAGTTTTTGCATTAAATGCGAAATAATTGGAGAATCTAAAACCAATACTTCATATCCTTTTGCAGTTACATCTTGGATGTAGCTGTGTTGAGCATCTTTATTTGAAGTATATAAAACAACATGGTTTCCATCTTTATCAGTCTGAGAATCTTTTGTTTTTTCAATTAATTCATCAAAAGTAAAATAGGTATCTGCTACGGTTGGGTATAATGCAAATTTCTTCGCCTTGTCAAAGAACTTATCTTCAGACAACATTCCGTATTCGATAATTACTTTAATGTCATTCCATTTTGTTTCAAAGTCTGCTCTGTCTTTTTTGAATAGAGAAGCTAATTTATCCCCTACTTTTTTAGTAATATATCCAGATATTTTCTTTACCGCTCCATCTGCTTGCAAACCAGAACGAGAAACATTTAATGGAATGTCTGGAGAATCGATCACACCTTTTAACATTTGTAAAAAGTCTGGTACAATTCCTTCAACATTATCAGTTACAAAAACTTGATTTTGGTACAATTGAATTTTGTCCTTTTGCATGTCCATAGACGGACTTAACTTAGGGAAGAATAAAATTCCTGTTAAGTTAAAAGGATAATCTACATTTAAGTGAATATGAAATAAAGACTCCTCAAATTGCGTTGGATACAATTCTCTATAGAAATTATCATAATCTTCTTTTTCTAAATCTGCAGGCATTTTTGTCCAAGCAGGATCTGTGTTATTGATAATGTTATCTACCGTTATTTGTTGGTGTGCTTCTGCAGTTTCTTTACCTTCTGCATCTTTAGTAGTTGCTGGTGTAAACTCAGGATCGTTAATTTCTTTTGTTCCAAATTTAATTGGTACTTGATTAAAACGATTGTATTTGTTTAATAAACCTTCAATTTTACCATCTTCTAAGAAGTCTAAAGAATCTTCTGCAATGTGTAAAATAATCTCTGTTCCTCTATCAGCTTTATCGCTTTCTACTAAAGTAAATTCAGGAGAACCGTCACAAGTCCAATGAGCAGCAGGTGCATCTTTAAAAGACTTTGTAATTAGTTCTACTTTTGCTGCTACCATAAATGCAGAGTAAAAACCTAAACCAAAATGACCAATAATTCCTGCTTCGTTGTCTTTATATTTATCTAAAAACTCTTCTGCACCAGAAAATGCAATTTGATTGATGTATTTCTCAACTTCATCAGCAGTCATTCCTAAACCTTGATCTTTAATGCTAATCGTCTTTGCATCTTTATCAATACTTACTTCAATTTTAGCATCACCTAATACAGTTTCAGCCTCACCAATAGCAATTAGGTGTTTTAATTTAGACGTTGCGTCTGTCCCATTAGAAATTAATTCACGTAAGAATATTTCGTGATCTGAATACAAGAACTTTTTTATCAGTGGAAAAATATTTTCTACGGATACATTTATATTTCCTTTTGCCATTTATCTATATTTTGTTTAATTTATTATTTATTCTAAAATAGTAGTCAAAAAAAATACCAAAGACACTATTGTGACAAGATGACAGAATTTTCACCGTTTAGACAGTATAACAATGAAAATAAATTTAACTATTTTTGTTAATAGAACTAATTAGTAAAAAAAGCATATCGGATGTATAATTCAAAAATAACTGGCTTAGGGCATTATGTTCCAAAAAACGTTGTTACAAACGACGATTTAAAGGAGTTTATGGAAACTTCAGACGAATGGATTGAAGAAAGAACAGGGATAAAGGAGAGGCGTTGGATAGACCCTAAATCTGGAGATACTACCGCAGTTATGGGTGCAAAAGCAGCTAGAATTGCAATAGATAGGGCAGGATTAACAAAAGATGATATTGATTTTATTGTATTCGCAACTTTAAGTCCAGATATGTATTTCCCTGGAGGTGGTGTGCAAGTGCAAGAAATATTAGACATGCCAACAATTGGCGCGTTAGATGTGCGCAACCAATGTTCTGGTTTTATTTATGCAATGTCTGTTGCAGATCAATTTATAAAAACGGGTATGTACAAAAACATATTGGTAATTGGCGCAGAGAACCATTCTGGTGGGTTGGAAAAATCTACAAGAGGAAGAAATGTGACCGTAATTTTTGGAGATGGAGCAGGAGCAGCTGTGCTTTCTAGAAGTGAAGAGGCAGGAAAAGGAATTTTATCTTCTCATTTACATTCGGAAGGAAAACACGCAAAAGAGTTGGTTTTAGAAGGGCCATCAACACAACGTTGGGTTCCAGAAATTTTAGAAGCGAACAACCCTGATGACATTTCATATTATCCGTATATGAATGGTCAATTTGTATTTAAACATGCAATTACACGTTTTTCTGAAGCAATTGTAGAGGGTTTACAAGCTAACAATTTAGTAAAAGAAGATATTGATATGTTAATTCCGCATCAAGCAAATTTGCGCATTGCACAGTTTATTCAGAAGAAGTTTCAGTTGTCTAATGATCAAGTATTTAATAATATAATGAAGTATGGTAACACCACAGCTGCTTCTGTAATTATTGCTTTAACAGAGGCTTGGGAACAAGGTAAAATAAAAGACAATGATCTGGTAGTTTTAGCGGCTTTTGGTAGCGGATTTACTTGGGGTTCTGTAATTATACGTTGGTAATAATTTAGCTAATTTTAGATGCTTTTTTATTTCACACAAAAAACAGAAATTATTAGTATACAGTCAAAAGTAAAAAAGGTTGTTTATTATTTCGTTACTTTTACTCAACAATATTTAAAATACCCAAAAGAATTATGAAAGCAAATCTTGTTAAATTTATTTTTATTATTGCCATCACATTATTCACAATAAACACAAGTGCGCAAAAGTTTAGTGGAAAGATAACTTACATTTCTAAAGCAAAAATGGATCTTGGTTCTTGGGGTGCAAGGCTAAGCGAAGCTAGAAAAAAACAGGTTGCAGCGCGTCTTAAAAACCGTTTAGAAAAAACATATATTTTAAGTTTTAATAGTATTGCAGCTACTTTTTTAGAAGAAGAAAAGATAGACGCAGTTGCTAGCGCAACAGATTCTTGGGGTGGTTATTTTTCAAGAGGAGATCAATATAAAAACATAAAAGAGGGTACCTTGGTGCAGGCTCAAGAATTCTATGGTAAACGTTTTTTAGTGAAAGACATCTTATATCGTATAGATTGGACATTGGGCACAGAAACTAAAAAAATTGGACAATATACTTGCTATAAGGCAAAAGCTTTTGTGCCAGCTACTGAATTAAATTGGTATAATTTTTCTTGGAGTGATTTAAATACCGATGAAGAAGAATCCGCAAAAGGACCAGAAGAAAAAATGATTATAGTAGAGGCTTGGTACACGCCACAAATACCTATTGCCCAAGGACCCGCAGAATTTTGGGGTTTGCCAGGTTTAATCTTGGAGGTAAGTGCAGCAAACACTACGCTTTTGTGCACAGAAATTGTACTTAATAAAGAAAAAACAGTTACAATAGAAGCACCAGACAAAGGAAAGGAAATTACAAAAAAAGAGTATACTACCACAGTAAGAAGTAAAATGGTAGAAATGAGAAACAATAGAATGGGTAGAAGAGGTTAGGTTATTGTTTTAATTCGAAATCCTAAAATGAAGAAAAAATATAAACTTATCTTATTACTATCAAATATTGCGTTGTTCTTTTTTGTGCTGAATAAATTGTCTGAAATTATTTCATTTGAAAACCAAAGCTTAAATTTAGTTTTTATTAGTTTACTCTGTTTATTGAATATAGTAATTGCTATTGTAGCTTCAATTGACGTTGCAGCAAATAAGTAGAAAAATAAATAGTATGCAAAAAAAGACTTTAGTTTTAGGTGCCTCTTTAAAAGAGAATAGATATTCTTTTAAAGCAATTAATAAGTTAAAAGAAAACAACATACCAGTGGTTGCTTTGGGTTTAAGAAAAGGCAAAGTTGCTGCTATTACTATTGATACTGAAGTGCTTCCATATAAAAATATAGATACTGTTACTTTGTATTTAAATCCGAAAAGGCAAAAAGCGTATTATGATTATATTATTAGTTTAGAACCCAAAAGAGTTATTTTTAATCCGGGTACAGAGAATACATACTTTGTAAAGTTATTGCAAGAAAATAATATAGAGACTGAGGTTGCGTGTACTTTGGTTTTGTTAGCAATCAATCAATATTAAAATTAGTTTATTTTAAAAACAGCTCCCGGTTTTGCTAAAGAAACATTTTTAAAAACTGTTTCTGCTTCTTTCTTAAATAAAGAAGTATCTGGGTACCTTCCTGAATAATGTCCAATAATTAATTGCCCAACATTTGCTTCTTTGGCAATTTTAGCAGCTTCAATAGCAGTTGAATGTTTCGTTTTTTTAGCTAAATCTTGTCTGTCATTTAAAAATGTAGCTTCATGATATAATAAATCTACATTTTTTATAATGGGAATTATGTTTGGTTTGTAGCTTGTATCACTACAAAATGCATAGCTTAGTGGTTTTGTTGGATCGATGGTTAATAAAGTATTTGGTATCACTTCGCCAGAAGACAATGTTACATCTCTACCTGCTTTGATGTTTAAATAATCAGCCCTATCTATTTCTGCATATCCGCTAATATTCAGCATGTTTAGTTTTCTAGGTTTTGGCTTTTCTGTAAATAAATAACCATTTGTATATACTCTATGTGTTAACGGAATGGTCTGAACAGTAACCTTATCATCTTCATAAATAAGTTCACTTTCTTTAGAAGACAGCTCATGAAAAACCATATTAAATTTTGCATGAGATTCAGAAATCTTAAGCATTTGTAAAGTTGCTTTTTTAATTCCTTTTGGGCCAAAAATATGCATTTCTTTTTCTCTACTTAAAATACCGTAAGTAGAAAGTAAGCCAACTAAACCGTAAAAATGATCACCATGCAAATGAGAAATAAAAATATGATTTATTTTAGAAAACCCTACTTTATATTTTCGCATTTGACGTTGTGTGCCTTCACCACAGTCTACTAAAAAATGATTGTTATTTATTTCTAAATACTGTGAAGTTGGATGCGCATTTACGCGTGGTGTTGCAGAATGACAACCTAGTATTGTAAGTTGTATCATTTGATAACAAAACGTTTAGAAATTATTTGATTGCTGCATTGTATGCTATAGATGTATATTCCCGGAGCTAAATTGTTTTTATAAAAAGGTATGATGTTCTTACCAACTTTAGTTTTGTAGGTTTTCTTAACTACTGTTGCTCCAATAATATTTATAACTTTTAGTTGAATAGAAGAATCGAATGAGGAGGAAAATACAATTTGAGTACTATTTGTAAATGGATTGGGCGCAGTAGATAAATTCTTTAATGTTTTTTCTTGCGAAAATCCAATAAAACTAACTGATAAAAGTAAAATAAAAAGTAGCTTTTTAGTCATTTATTGTTTTTTAAAACCCTAGTTCTCTTTCTATAATTTCCATTTCTAAGATGTCTTCTGCTTCTTGTAAAGTAGGAACAATGTTCAGGTTTTCAGCGAAATCATCTGGGTTAACCGACGAATTAAGAACTACAAAAGAGGTACCATTTTCTTTTTTTTGTTCTGCTATCTTCAAAAATAATAAAAAATCTTTCTTATCTATGTTCAGTTCTTCAGAAATTTGAAGTATTAAGTGGTTTTTATCAAAATCATTTATTCTTTTAAATACTGATTTTTGAAATTCCTTAAATGAGTCTTCATCAGAAGATATGAGCGTGTAATTGGTTGCTTCTTTTATTTGCATTTTATCTTTTTATCTGCTGCGCTAGTAAATAGATAACTGCCATTCTAACTGCAACACCATTTTCTACTTGGTTTAGTATAATAGAATCATTAGAGTCTGCAACATCACTAGTAATTTCAACACCTCTATTTATAGGTCCGGGATGCATGATTACAATTTTCTTTCCAAGGTTGTCTAAAATTTCTTGATTTATTCCGTAAAGTTGTGTGTATTCTCTCGTAGAAGGAAAATATTTAATATCCATTCTTTCGTGCTGTACACGAAGTACATTTGCTACATCACACCATTCTAGCGCTTTTTTTAAGTTGGTTTCAACCGTTACACCTAAACTGGCAATATGTTTTGGTATTAAGGTTGTTGGACCACAAACTTTAACTTGTGCGCCTTGCAATTGTAGTGCGAAAATATTAGATAAAGCAACTCTAGAGTGTAAAACATCTCCAATAATCACTATTTTTTTACCTTTAACTGTACCCAATTTTTCTCTAATAGAATAAGAGTCTAGTAGCGCTTGTGTTGGGTGTTCATGGGTTCCGTCACCAGCATTTATAATTTTTGCATCTACATGTTTAGATAAGAAAACACCAGCACCAACGTTTCCATGGCGCATTACAATAATATCTACTTTCATAGCTAAAATATTGTTTACGGTGTCTATTAAAGTTTCTCCTTTTTTTACTGAAGATTGTCCAGCAGAGAAGTTAATAACGTCTGCTGATAGTCTTTTTTCTGCTAGTTCGAAACTTAGTTTAGTTCTTGTGCTATTTTCAAAAAATAAATTTGCAATGGTAATATCTCTTAAAGAAGGTACCTTTTTGATAGGTCTATTGATTACTTCTTTAAAATGATCTGCAGTTTTAAAAATAACATCAATATCATTGGGGTTTAAGTACTTAATGCCCAATAAATGTTCTACGCTTAATTCTGACACATCAAAGGTTTTAAGTTAGATATTTGTTTATTTTTTTTCATTTTTACGTTTAAAGTCTTCCTTAATAGAATTATGTAGGTTCTATAAAAACAGCATCTTTTTTATGAGATTCTTTCCAAGTTACAAGCACTCTTTCTTCATTAATAGCATCTACTTGTCTGCCTCTATAATTTGGCTGAATTGGCAAGTGTCTGCTAAAACGTCTATCTATTAAAACTAATAATTCTATATTTTCCGGTCTTCCGTATGATTGTATTGCGGTTAATGCTGCTCTAATACTTCGTCCAGAGAATAAAACATCATCAATTATTACCACTTTTTTGTCTTCAACAAGAAAGTTCATTTCGGTAGTTTCTGCTGCTAAAGGGGTATCTTTTCTTCTAAAATCATCTCTGTAGAAAGTGATATCTAAAAGGCCTAACTCTAAATTTTTAATATTGTATTCTGTTTTTAATAGATTGGCTAATCTATTTGCTAGATAAGAACCTCTTGGCTGCAGGCCAATTAAGACGGTATTAGAAAAATCATTATGGTTTTCGATAAGCTCGCAAGCTAGTCGATGGAGTATAATTTCAATATCTTTAGAGTTCAATAAGATTTTTTTGCTCATAAGAATGCTACCAGTTTAAGATGATAGTTATTGAAAATCAAAATTAACTTAAATTTATGTATACACAAAATTATTAAGGGCTAAATGCATACTGCTGTTTTGTTAATTAAATTGTTGAAAACAAAAAGAGCAATTCTAACTGTTAAGCAGGAGTTACAGTACCTTTAAATTACTAATTCAAATATCATAGTTATGTCTCTATTAAAATTTGAATCCATGCTTAAAACCAATAATGTCTATTTTTTTGATTTGGTTGAGTTTGAAGAAATTATTGTACATTATTTAGATACTGGTAAAATAGCACTAGCAAAGAAAGCAATTAAATTGGGTTTAGAACAGCATCCAGAATCTATTGACTTAAAGCTGTTGATGGTGGAAGCCTACCTTACTGAAAATGAAATTGATAAAGCTTCTAAGCTATTAAAAAGAATTGAGGTTTTAGCGCCAAGAAATGAAGAGGTTTTTATTCAAAAAGCCACTATAAATTCAAAAAAAGGTTTTCATAAAGAAGCAATTATAGATCTAGAAAAAGCATTGTCTTTAACAGATGATAAGATAGATATATGGTCTTTAATGGGTATGGAGTTTTTGTATTTGGAAGATTTTAAAAACGCACGCATAAACTTTGCGTATTGCATTGAAGCCGATTTTGAAGACTATTCTGCGCTTTACAATATTGTTTATTGTTTCGATATGCAAAAACAACATGAGGAAGCTGCAAAGTATTTAATTTCATACATAGATATTAATCCTTATTGTGAGGTTGCTTGGCACCAATTAGGAAGACAGCATTTTATTTTAGAAAGTTATAAAGAGGCTTTAATTGCATTTGATTATGCCGTTTTAATTGATGAATCTTTTGTAGGTGGTTATTTAGAGAAAGCAAAGACTCTAGAACAATTAGGCAATTATCAAGATGCAATTGATAACTATTTAATTACAATAGAATTAGATGACCCAACTGCGTATGTTAATATTAGAGTTGGAGAATGTTACGAGAAACTTAATAAACTAGATGCGGCTCTGTCTTATTATAAAAAAGCAGTTCATGAAGATCCATTTTTAGATAAGGGTTGGATTTTGTTAACTAACTTGTATTTTGAGCAAGAAAACTACCAAAAAGCGGCACACTATATTGCAAAAGCTTTAAAAATTGATGAAGAGAATACGTTGTATTGGAGACGCTATTCTGAAATAAACTTAAAACTAAGCTTTTTCGAAGAGGCAGTTGTTGGTTTTAAGAGTTGTTTAAGACTGGGAGATACTTCTATAGAGATTTACATGGGTTTAACGGATGTTTTATCTTTCTTGGGAGAATTTAATGATGCTATGAAAGTATTGTTGTCAGCTCAAAAAACACATAAGAATTTCTCAGAGGTAGAGTACAGGCTTGTGGGCTTGTTCTTTATTTTAAATAAACAAAAATATGCATTTACGCACTTAATAAGTGCAATGAAAATAGATTACGATTATCATACTATTTTAAACGAATTGTACCCTTTTGTTTTTGAGAACATAGAAGTACAAAAACTTTTAAAAAATTACAAGAAAGCCACAGAATAAATACCGTATACTTTACATACAAAAAAAGAAAGCGCTGTTTGTTATAAAACAACGCCTTACTAATTATACTAATAAAACCAAGTATTAGTAACCATATTAGAAGTTAGCTTTCTAATATTTTTTAAATAAGTTGTAATTGTTTTAATTCATAGAAATACTTCCGCCGGAAGAAGCTTCTTTATTTATTGTTGCAGGATTTCCTGTATAATCTATACCGGCACCACTGCTTGCTTTTGCATCCATATTTTTAGATGCATAAATATGTATAGAGGCACCGCTAGAAGCGCTTGCGTTGGCATTAGTACTCTTTAGTTTATAAGCATTTATACTACTTCCACTAGATGCTCTAGCTGTGTGGTTTATAGTAGTTCCCTTAATTTTAACATCAGATCCACTAGATGTTTCAGTTATTACATTTTTTGCAACTATTTCAATATCTATACTTGTACCACTGCTCGCATCTATATAAATTTCATTGGTGTCTATTATAGATTCACTTTTTACATTACTTCCACTTGATGCTTTTAGAAGCGTTAGGTTTTCTATGGTAACATATACTTTTCTTGCTTTTGCTTTCCAAATATTTTTATCTGTATATATTTTTAAAACACCCTCTTTTACTTCTGTAATAATAAGGTCATGTAAATTTTCGTCTGCTTCAACGGTAATTGCATTCGTGCTTCCTTGGCTAATGAAAAGATTTATACCTGTGCTTACTTTTATGCCAGAAAAATCTGCTTGTGGTGTGCGTTCTATAGTTACAATATTTCTGTTTCCAACAACGCCGTTGAACATGTCTAATCCGCAAGAAGTAAAAATTGTTACTATAAAAAGAATTGCTAAAAATTGAATGTTTACTTTTTTCATGATTTTGTTTTTAAATAATAGGGTAAATATCCTGTC
>CAJXTJ010000069.1 GCA_913061165.1 uncultured Polaribacter sp. | reverse complement strand
TAGAGCAGCTGATTTGTAATCAGCAGGTCGTGGGTTCGAGTCCCTCCATCGGCTCTAAAAAACAGAAAAAATTGTGAAAGCAATTTGTTCATTGAAATAGTAAATGAAAGGGGAGATACTCAAGCGGCCAACGAGGACGGACTGTAACTCCGTTGACTACGTCTTCGCAGGTTCGAATCCTGCTCTCCCCACAATTTACATTTTGCGAAAGTAGCTCAGTTGGTAGAGCGTCAGCCTTCCAAGCTGAATGTCGCCGGTTCGAACCCGGTCTTTCGCTCAAGATTACCAACAAAAGCCGGTGTAGCTCAGTTGGTAGAGCGCATCCTTGGTAGGGATGAGGTCGTGGGTTCAAATCCCATCGCTGGCTCATTTAACAAGTATTATTAGAACTAAATATAATTAAACTAAGAATTAAAAATTAATAATTATGGCAAAAGGAACTTTTGACCGTTCGAAACCACACTTAAACATTGGTACTATCGGACACGTAGATCACGGTAAGACTACTTTAACTGCGGCTATTACTAAAGTATTATCGGATGCAGGTTTCTGCGAATCTAAATCTTTTGATCAGATTGATAATGCACCAGAAGAAAAAGAAAGAGGTATTACAATTAATACTTCGCATGTAGAATACCAAACAGCAAATCGTCACTATGCGCACGTTGACTGTCCAGGTCACGCGGATTACGTTAAGAACATGGTAACAGGTGCTGCTCAGATGGATGGTGCTATATTAGTAGTTGCTGCAACAGATGGACCAATGCCTCAAACTAGAGAGCATATTTTATTAGGTCGTCAGGTTGGTATTCCTCGTATGGTTGTATTCATGAACAAAGTGGATATGGTTGATGATGAAGAATTAATCGAATTAGTAGACATGGAAGTTAGAGAATTACTTTCTTTTTATGACTATGATGGTGATAATGGACCTGTAATCGCTGGTTCTGCATTAGGTGCATTGAACGGTGATCAAAAATGGGTTGATACAGTATTAGAATTAATGGAAGCTGTAGATGTTTGGATCGAAGAGCCTTTAAGAGAAGTAGATAAAGATTTCTTAATGCCAGTTGAGGATGTGTTTTCAATTACTGGACGTGGAACTGTAGCTACAGGTCGTATCGAAACTGGTATTGCGAATACAGGTGATGTTGTTGATATTATCGGTATGGGAGCTGAAAAAATGACTTCTACTGTTACTGGTATTGAAATGTTCCGTCAAATCTTAGATAGAGGTGAGGCAGGAGATAATGCTGGTATCTTGTTAAGAGGTGTTGCAAAAGAAGATATTAAGAGAGGTATGGTAATCTGTAAGCCAGGTTCTGTAACGCCACACGCTAAATTCAAGGCAGAAGTGTATGTTTTGAAAAAAGAAGAAGGTGGTCGTCATACTCCATTTCATAACAACTATCGTCCTCAGTTCTATGTTAGAACTACAGATGTAACAGGTACTATTAACTTACCTGCAGGTGTTGAAATGGTTATGCCAGGAGATAACTTAACAATTACTGTAGACTTAATTCAACCAATCGCATTAAATGTTGGTTTACGTTTCGCAATCCGTGAGGGTGGTAGAACAGTTGGAGCTGGTCAGGTAACTGAATTAATAGACTAATACATTCATTAGTTTACTAGTTATAATTTACAAAGGGTGTCCCGATTTATCGGGATGCCTTTATCAATGAATAAGAAACGGGCGTAGTTCAGCGGTAGAGCACTGGTCTCCAAAACCAGCTGTCGGGAGTTCGAATCTCTCCGCCCGTGCAAAAAAACAAACAAATAGTATGAAGTTTATACAATATATTAAAGATTCTTTTGAGGAACTAAGCAATCATATGACTTGGGTTTCAAAAGAGGAGGCTCAAAAAACTACAGTAACTGTTGCTGTTTTTACTATTTTGTTTGCATTGGCAGTAGCAGGTATAGACTATGTTTTTCAAACAGGTTTAGATAATTTTTTCACAATGTTTAAAAGCAACTAATAATGGCGACTGATTCAGTAATGAAATGGTATGTTGTTAGAGCCATTGGTGGACAAGAAAATAAAGTTAAGGCTTATATAGAAACTGAAATATCACGTGTTGGTTTGTCAGATTATGTAAGTCAAGTTATCGTTCCTACAGAAAAAGTAATTCAAATTAGAGACGGTAAAAAGGTTCATAGAGAAAAAGTTTATTTCCCTGGTTATATTATGGTGGAAGCAAACCTTTCAGGTGAAGTACCTCACGTAATTAAAGGAATTACTGGTGTTATCGGTTTTTTAGGTGAAGTAAAAGGTGGTGAGCCTGTTCCAATGCGTAAAGCAGAAGTAAATAGAATGCTAGGTAAAGTGGATGAACTTTCTATTCAGGATGAAAATATTGCAATTCCTTTTAATATAGGAGAAACAGTAAAAGTTGTAGATGGTCCATTTAATGGATTTGACGGTACAATAGAAAAGGTGAATGAAGAAAAGCGTAAACTTGAAGTAATGGTGAAAATATTCGGAAGAAAAACACCATTAGAATTAAGTTATATGCAAGTAGAAAAGATATAATTGTTACACAAGTATATATAATACCGATTTATTTTTTGGCTTCCAACATAAAATAAATCATTAAACATTTTTAAAATGGCAAAAGAAGTTAGTAAAGTAGTTAAGTTACAAGTAAGGGGAGGCGCAGCGAATCCATCGCCGCCGGTTGGACCCGCTTTAGGAGCTGCTGGTGTTAACATTATGGAGTTTTGTAAACAGTTTAATGCGAGATCGCAAGACAAACAAGGTAAAGTTTTACCTGTTGTTATTACTGTTTTCAAAGATAAATCATTCGATTTTCTTATAAAAACTCCTCCTGCAGCAGTCCAGTTACTAGAAGCGGCCAAAATTAAAAAAGGTTCAGGAGAACCAAACAGGAAAAAAGTAGCATCAGTTACTTGGGATCAGATTAAAGTTATTGCAGAAGATAAGATGGTAGATTTAAATGCCTTTGAAATGTCTTCAGCAATGCGTATGATAGCAGGTACAGCACGTTCTATGGGATTAACAGTAAAAGGTAATGCACCAGCATAAACTTTATAAAAAGTAGTAAAATGGCAAAATTAACAAAAAAGCAAAAAGAAGCTTACGCAAAGGTAGATAGCTCTAGGTCTTATGATTTAGCAGCAGCTTCAGCGCTAGTCAAAGACATTACTAATGTAAAGTTTGATGCATCAGTAGATTTAGCAATACGTTTAGGAGTAGATCCACGTAAAGCAAATCAAATGGTACGTGGTGTTGTAACATTACCTCACGGAACAGGAAAAGATGTAAAAGTATTAGCATTAGTAACTCCAGATAAAGAAGCAGAAGCTATAGCAGCAGGTGCCGATTATGTGGGATTAGATGAATACCTTCAAAAGATTAAAGGAGGATGGACAGACGTAGATGTAATTATTACGATGCCAAGTGTAATGGGTAAATTAGGTCCTTTAGGAAGAGTTTTAGGTCCAAGAGGTTTAATGCCAAACCCAAAGACTGGTACAGTAACAATGGATGTTGCAAAAGCTGTTACAGATGTGAAAGCTGGTAAAATTGACTTTAAAGTTGATAAAACTGGTATTATTCATGCGGCAATTGGAAAAGTATCTTTTGATGCTCAGAAAATTGAAGAAAATGCAAACGAGTTAATACAAACAATTATTAAATTGAAACCAACAACTGCAAAAGGAACGTATGTAAAAAGCGTTTTTATGTCTAGTACTATGAGTCCTAGTATTGAGGTTGAGGTGAAAGCTGTTTAATACGTTAAAACTTATAATCATGACTAGAGAAGAGAAATCACAAGTAATACAAGATTTAACAGCAGTATTAGCAGGTACAAACACTTTATATTTAGCAGATATTTCTGGATTAAATGCACAGACTACTTCTAATTTACGTAGAGCTTGTTTTAAAGCAGATGTTCAGTTATCAGTTGTTAAGAATACATTACTTGCAAAAGCAATGGAAGCTTCAGATAAAGATTTTGGAGACTTACCAACAGTATTAAAAGGAAATACGTCAATGATGATTTCAGAGGCTGCGAACGCTCCTGCGAAATTAATCAAAGAATTTAGAAAAAAATCTAAAGAGAAGCCTTTATTAAAAGGTGCCTTTGCAGAAGAATCTATTTATATTGGAGATGATCAATTAGATGCACTTGTAGATATTAAATCTAGAGAAGAGCTTATCGGAGAGATTATTGGCTTATTACAGTCTCCTGCGAAGAATGTTATTTCAGCATTACAATCAGGTGGACAAACACTTTCAGGTATTCTTAAGACATTATCTGAAAAATAATTACGCGCACAAATAAACTATAATAAACAAAATTTTTAAAAACAATTACAATGGCAGAATTAAAAGATTTCGCAGAACAATTAGTTAACTTAACAGTTAAAGAAGTTAATGAATTAGCTACTATCTTAAAAGATGAGTATGGTATTGAGCCAGCAGCAGCAGCAGTTGCAGTTGCAGGACCAGCAGCAGGAGGAGAAGATGCAGCAGAAGAGCAAACTGAATTTGATGTTATTTTAACAGCAGCAGGTGGTTCTAAGTTAGCAGTTGTTAAATTAGTTAAAGAATTAACTGGTTTAGGATTGAAAGAAGCTAAAGGTATCGTTGATAGCGCACCAGCAGCAGTAAAAGAAGGTGTAACTAAAGATGAAGCAGCAGCGCTTAAAGCATCTTTGGAAGAAGCTGGAGCTGAGGTAGAGCTTAAGTAAGCTATTACTCCCGGAAGCGTTTAGACGTAACGGGAAAACAAATTTAGGTTTAGGTACTAAAAACGTGTGTTTTTAGTCCTAAACCATTTTGTGTATATATTCGTTTTTTATTTTAATTCAGATTTTAATCAAAAAAATATTCTCTTTTGGCAACGAAAAACACAACTGAAAGGATCAATTTCGCTACTTCGCAAATGATAAAAGAATATCCAGACTTTTTGGATATTCAGGTAAAATCTTTCCAAGATTTTTTCCAACTTCAAACTAAAGCAGAAGAAAGAGGTGAAGAAGGTTTGTATAAAACTTTCATGGATAACTTTCCTATTACTGATACAAGAAACCAATTTGTATTAGAATTCTTAGATTACTTTGTAGATCCACCTAGATATTCAATTCAGGAATGTATTGAGCGTGGATTAACACACAGTGTGCCTTTAAAAGCACGTCTAAAATTATACTGTACAGATCCAGAACACGAAGATTTCGAAACGATTGTGCAAGATGTATATCTTGGTACAATTCCATACATGACGAACTCAGGTACCTTTGTAATTAATGGTGCAGAGCGTGTAGTAGTTTCTCAATTACACAGATCTCCAGGTGTTTTCTTTGGACAATCTTTTCATGCAAACGGTACAAAATTATACTCTGCAAGAGTTATTCCTTTTAAAGGATCTTGGATAGAGTTTGCTACCGATATCAATCAAGTGATGTACGCTTATATTGATAGAAAGAAAAAATTACCCGTAACAACATTATTTAGAGCCATTGGTTTTGAAAGAGATAAAGACATTTTAGAGATTTTTGATCTTGCGGAAGAAGTGAAAGTTTCTAAAGCGGGTTTAAAAAAGGTATTAGGTCGCAAATTAGCTGCTAGAGTTTTAAAAACTTGGCATGAAGATTTTGTAGATGAAGATACCGGTGAAGTAGTATCTATAGAAAGAAATGAAATTATTTTCGATCGTGATACTATTTTAGATAAAGAACATATAGATGAAATAATTGAGGCAGGTGCCAAAACCGTTTTACTTCATAAGGAAGATAACGATATGGCAGATTATGCGATTATTCATAATACGTTACAAAAAGATCCTACAAATTCTGAAAAAGAAGCTGTAGAACACATATATAGACAACTTCGTAATGCTGAACCGCCAGATGAAGAGACGGCAAGAGGTATTATAGATAAGTTATTCTTTTCTGAACAACGTTATAATTTAGGTGAGGTAGGTCGTTTTAGAATGAACACCAAACTCCAATTAAATGAGCCAATTGATCAGAAAGTTTTATCTAAATTAGATATTATAACGATTATTAAATATTTAATCGAATTGATCAACTCTAAAGCAGAAGTTGATGATATTGATCATTTATCTAATAGACGTGTAAGAACGGTTGGTGAGCAATTAGCAAGCCAGTTTGGAGTAGGTTTAGCGCGTATGGCTAGAACAATTCGTGAGCGTATGAATGTACGTGATAACGAAGTGTTTACACCTATTGATTTGATTAATGCAAAAACATTATCATCTGTAATTAACTCATTTTTTGGTACGAATCAGTTATCTCAGTTTATGGATCAAACAAATCCGTTAGCAGAGATTACCCACAAGCGTAGATTATCTGCACTTGGACCGGGTGGTTTATCTAGAGAAAGAGCTGGTTTCGAGGTGCGTGATGTTCACTACACCCATTATGGTCGTTTATGTCCAATTGAAACCCCAGAGGGACCAAACATTGGTCTAATTTCTTCACTTTCTGTATTTGCAAAGGTGAACAATCTAGGTTTTATTGAAACTCCATATAGAAAAGTTGAGAATGGTGTTGTTGGCAATGAAGAGCCTATTTATTTAAGTGCTGAGGAAGAAGAAGGTATGAAAATTGCCCAATCTAATTTAGAGTTAAATAAAGACGGTAGTATTGTTTTAGACAGAGTTATTGCTCGTGAAGAGGGTGATTTCCCAGTTGTTAATCCAGATGAGATTAATTATATGGATGTTGCACCAAATCAAATTGCTTCTATATCGGCATCTTTAATTCCGTTTTTAGAGCATGATGATGCCAATCGTGCATTAATGGGATCTAACATGATGCGTCAAGCAGTGCCATTATTACGTCCAGAATCTCCAATTGTAGGTACAGGATTAGAGCGTAGAGTTGCTAAAGATTCTCGTATTCTGATAAATGCTGAAGGAGCTGGTGTAGTAGAGTATGTTGATGCAAACAAAATTACTATTAAGTACGACAGAACAGACGAAGAAAAAATGGTAAGTTTTGATTCTGATGAAGTTTCATATAACTTAATCAAATTTAGAAAAACAAATCAAGGTACTTCTATTAACCTAAAACCTATTGTAGTAAGAGGAGATAGAGTTACAGAAGGACAAGTTCTTTGTGAAGGTTATGCAACACAAAAAGGAGAATTAGCTTTAGGAAGAAATATGAAAGTAGCCTTTATGCCTTGGAAAGGGTATAACTTTGAGGATGCAATTGTAATTTCAGAAAAAGTTGTTCGTGAAGATATATTTACATCTATTCATATTGATGAGTATTCTTTAGACGTGAGAGATACAAAATTAGGAATTGAAGAATTAACTAATGATATCCCGAATGTTTCTGAAGAAGCGACTAAAGATTTAGATGATAATGGAATGATAAGAATTGGAGCAGAAGTAAACCCAGGGGATATCTTAATAGGTAAGATTACACCAAAGGGAGAATCTGATCCAACTCCAGAGGAAAAATTATTACGTGCTATTTTTGGAGACAAAGCAGGAGATGTAAAAGATGCATCTTTAAAAGCATCGCCTTCATTAAGAGGAGTAGTAATTGATAAAAAGTTATTTAGAAGAGCTGTTAAAGATAAGAGCAAAAGATTAAGAGATAAGGAAGCAGTAGCTACTTTAGAATCTTCTTTTGTTGGGAAGTTTGAAGTATTAAAGGATGAGTTAATTGAAAAATTATTCACTTTAATTAGCGGAAAAACATCTCAGGGAGTTTTTAATGATTTAGGAGAAGAGGTTTTACCAAAAGGTAAAAAGTACACTCTTAAAATGTTAAACTCTGTTGATGATTATGTGCATTTAACTGGTTCTTGGACAACAGATACTGCTTTAAATTCTTTAGTTGGTGAATTAGTTCACAACTATAAAATTAAAGTAAACGATTTACAAGGTTCATTGCGTCGTCAAAAATTCACAATCTCTGTTGGAGATGAATTACCTGCGGGAATTTTAAAACTTGCTAAAGTTTACATCGCTAAAAAGCGTAAACTTAAAGTAGGAGATAAGATGGCAGGACGTCACGGTAACAAAGGTATTGTAGCTCGTATTGTTAGAGCAGAAGACATGCCTTTCTTAGAAGATGGAACTCCGGTAGATATCGTTTTAAATCCGTTAGGTGTACCTTCTCGTATGAATATTGGTCAAATTTATGAAACTGTTCTTGGTTGGGCAGGTCAAAAATTAGATACTAAATATGCAACACCAATTTTTGATGGAGCCTCTTTAGATCAGATTAATGTAATTACAGACAGTGCAGGTGTTCCAAGATTTGGACATACTTATTTATATGATGGTGGAACAGGAAAACGTTTCGATCAACCAGCAACAGTTGGTATCATCTATATGATTAAGTTAGGTCACATGATTGAAGATAAAATGCATGCACGTTCTATAGGACCATATTCGTTAATTACACAACAACCATTAGGTGGTAAAGCACAATTTGGTGGACAGCGTTTTGGAGAGATGGAAGTATGGGCATTAGAAGCATATGGTGCTTCTAGTATTTTAAGAGAGATCTTAACTGTAAAATCTGATGATGTTATGGGTAGAGCTAAAACATACGAAAGTATTGTAAAAGGTGAAGCGATGCCAGAACCAGGTTTACCAGAATCATTTAACGTATTAATGCATGAACTGAAAGGTTTAGGTTTAGACGTTAGATTAGAAGAATAAATTTTTTCAGTAACCAATTTCCAATAGTACTTCTACTATTGGAAATTGAATACTGCCAACTGAATACTTATCAAGAGACATGGCAAGAAAACAAGAGAAATACACTGTAAAAAAGTTTAACAAAATCTCAATTGGTTTATCATCACCAGAAGCAATTTTAGAAATTTCTAAAGGTGAAGTTTTAAAACCAGAAACTATAAACTACCGTACACACAAACCAGAAAGAGATGGTTTATTTTGTGAGCGTATTTTCGGTCCTGTAAAGGATTACGAATGTGCATGTGGTAAGTACAAAAGAATACGTTACAAAGGAATTGTTTGTGACCGATGTGGAGTAGAAGTAACAGAGAAAAAAGTACGTAGAGATAGAGTTGGTCACATTAATTTAGTGGTGCCAGTTGCTCACATTTGGTACTTTAGATCATTACCTAACAAAATGGGATACCTTTTAGGGTTGCCATCTAAAAAGTTAGATATGATTATTTACTACGAACGTTACGTAGTAATTCAGCCAGGTATTGCTAAGAATGTAGAAGGAGAGCCATTACAGAAAATGGATTTCTTAACAGAGGAAGAATACTTAGATATTGTGGATGCAATTCCGCAAGAAAATCAATATTTAGATGACACAGACCCTAATAAGTTTATAGCTAAAATGGGAGCTGAGTGTCTGATTGATTTATTAGCTAGAATAGACTTAGAGCAATTATCTTTTGATTTAAGACACAAAGCGAATACTGAAACATCTAAACAACGTAAAACGGAGGCGTTAAAACGTTTAAATGTTGTTGAAGCATTTAAGGATTCTCAGAAGAATAGAGAGAACAATCCAGAATGGATGATCATGAAGGCAGTTCCGGTAATTCCGCCAGAATTGAGACCATTGGTACCCTTAGACGGAGGACGTTTTGCGACTTCAGATTTAAATGATTTATACAGAAGAGTTATTATTAGAAACAATCGTTTAAAAAGATTGGTAGAGATAAAAGCTCCGGAAGTTATTTTACGTAACGAAAAACGTATGTTACAAGAATCTGTAGATTCTTTATTTGACAATACGCGTAAATCATCTGCAGTAAAAACTGAATCTAACAGACCTTTAAAATCTTTATCAGATTCGTTAAAAGGTAAACAAGGACGTTTCCGTCAGAATTTATTAGGAAAACGTGTAGATTATTCAGCACGTTCTGTAATTGTTGTTGGACCAGAGTTAAGATTATCAGAGTGTGGTATCCCAAAAGATATGGCAGCTGAGCTTTACAAGCCTTTTGTAATTAGAAAACTAATAGAAAGAGGAATTGTAAAAACAGTTAAATCTGCAAAGAAAATAATAGATAGAAAAGAACCAGTTGTTTGGGATATTTTAGAAAATGTAATTAAAGGACACCCTGTTTTATTAAACAGAGCGCCAACTTTACACAGACTTGGTATACAAGCTTTTCAACCAAAATTAATTGAAGGTAAAGCAATACAGTTGCATCCACTTGCATGTTCTGCCTTTAATGCCGATTTTGATGGAGATCAAATGGCAGTGCATTTACCATTAGGACCTGAAGCTATTTTAGAAGCACAATTATTAATGTTGGCTTCTCATAATATCTTAAACCCTGCAAATGGAGCTCCAGTAACAGTTCCTTCTCAGGATATGGTACTTGGTTTGTATTACATGACGAAAGAAAGAATTTCGACTCCCGAAGTGAAGATTAAAGGAGAAGGATTAACTTTTTATTCACCAGAAGAAGTAACCATTGCTTTTAACGAAGAAATGGTTGACTTGAATGCAGGTATTAAAGTAAGAACTTATGATGTTGACGAGAACGGAGAACAAGTTAGAAGAATTATAAAAACTACCGTTGGTAGAGTTTTATTTAACGAGGTTGTTCCTGCGAAAGCTGGTTATATCAATGAAGTATTAACTAAGAAAAACTTACGTGGAATTATTGGTGGTATTTTAAAAGCTACAGACATTCCTACAACAGGAGATTTCTTAGATGAAATAAAAAATATGGGATATAAATTCGCCTTCCAAGGTGGTTTATCTTTCTCATTAGGTGATATTATTATTCCTAAGGAAAAACAAGGAATGATTGATGCTGCTAATAAAGAGGTAGAAGTTATTGTTGGGAATTATAACATGGGTATGTT
>CAJXTJ010000068.1 GCA_913061165.1 uncultured Polaribacter sp. | reverse complement strand
CGAGATGTAGAGAGGTCTCGTGGGCTCGGAGATGTGTATAAGAGACAGGGTCCTTGCGTGTCTATATTTGGCTCTGCGAGAACAAAACCAGATCATCCTTATTATAAATTGGCAGAAGAAGTTGCTTTTAAATTAACACAAAATGGTTACGGAGTTATTACAGGTGGTGGTCCAGGAATTATGGAAGCTGGTAATAAAGGAGCACACAAAGGAAAGGGAATTTCTGTTGGATTAAATATAGAATTGCCTTTTGAACAACATGATAACCCATGGGTAGACCGAGGAAAAAGTTTAGATTTCGATTACTTTTTTGTAAGAAAAGTAATGTTTGTAAAGTATTCTCAAGGGTTTATTGTAATGCCTGGTGGTTTTGGAACTATGGATGAGCTTTTTGAAGCAATAACTTTAATTCAGACAAATAAAATTGGACGTTTTCCAATTGTATTAGTTGGTACAAAATTTTGGGGAGGACTTCTAGATTGGATAAAAAACACCCTTTTAGAAGAAGGAAATATTAGCGAAAAGGATTTAAACTTGTTCAGAGTTGTCGATACTGCAGATGAAGCACTAGAACATATTAATAAGTTTTACGACAAGTACCAATTTAAGCCAAACTTCTAATTACTAATTACTTAGTATTGATTTCCCTCAATTTTTGGGGGAATTTTAAATTTTAATACCATCTAGAATATAATTTCTTTGAAAAAAATACGCTACATATTAACACTATTAGTTTTATTTACTAATATTAGTTTTGCGCAACAAAATGAAATAAACATTAAAGCTGCTTTAAATACAGACGAAAATAGTTTAAAAGTTCAGCAAGAAATTATATTCTATAATAATTCAAAAGAAACTTTAAATCATATTTTTCTACACAATTGGGCAAATAGTTTTAAAGATAGAAAAACACCACTCTCTAAAAGGTTTATTGAAGATTTTAGAAAAGATTTATATTTCGCAAAGCAAGAAGATCTTGGGTTCTCTGAGGTTAAGAATATTTCTGTAAATTATAACAATATAATATACAAAGAGCTAAAAAACAGAAAGGATATTATTCAGTTGTTTTTAGAAAATGCAATAAAACCTAATGAAAGCGTAACCATAAACATTACTTATATTATAAAAATACCTAATGCTAAGTATACAGGGTATGGTTTTTATAAAAACGGTTACAGGTTAAGATATTGGTATATAACACCTGCAATTTATAACCAGGGTTGGCATTTAATGAGTAATTTAAATTTAGATGATTTATATGAAGATTATACTACATTTAATATTGACCTCAAAATACCTAAACAACTGCACTTAACAGGCAGTTTAAAACAAATAAAAAAAAGTGATAAAACTCAAAATTCCTTTCATCTATATGGGAAGAATGAGAAAGATGTGCTTGTAGATATTCAAAAAACAAATACATTTAAAAAGTTTACTACAGCTACTCATGAAATACAGACAAACATCTTAGACGAAGAAATAAGTACTAGTTTAACTGAAAATCTTTTAAACAGAGAGTTACAGTTTTTGACAGCATATTTAGGCGTTTTACCCATCAACAAAATATTAATAGATGAAGCAATGCGCAGTAAAAATCCGGTTTATGGTTTAAATCAATTGCCTAGTTTTATTAGACCTTTTTCAGATGTTTTTAACCATGATTTAAACCTATTTAAAGTATTATCAAGAAAATATTTAAAACAAACCCTACTCTTAAATGAAAGAAAAGATTACTGGTTGATGGATGGACTGCAAAACTATTTAATGATAGAGTATGTAAATAAATTTTATCCAGAAATGAAACTTTTAGGAAAAGCAGCTGATACTTGGTTTTTAAGAAGGTCTCAAATCTCAAAATTAAAATTTAATGATAAGTACCCCTTTGTATATCAATTTACAGCTAGACAATTTCTAGACCAATCTTTAAATACACCTGCCGATTCACTCTCTAATTTTAATCGAAAAATTGTTAGCAAATACAAAGCTGGTTTGGGTTTTAATTACTTAAAAGGGTATTTAGGTGAGGAAGTATTAAACAAAAGTATCAAAGAATTTTATCAGAAAAACAAACTTCTTATTTCCGAAATTTCTAACTTTAAAGAGATCTTAACTAAAAATACAAATAAAGATATTAAATGGTTTTTCAAAGACTACATTAAGACAAACAAGAAAATAGACTATGCTATCGAAGAAGTAAGAAAAACAAAAGATAGTTTAAAAGTTACCATTAAAAACAAACGTAACATTACTACCCCAGTTGCATTATACGGTATAAAAAACAATGAGATAACCTACAAAAGGTGGTTCTCTAGTATTAAAGACACACTAACTACAAGCATTCCTAAAGGCGTATTTGATCAATTGGTTTTAAATTATGAAAAGATATATCCGGAGTACAATACTTTAAACAACTATTACAATACAGACAAGAAATACTTTAACAAACCGTTAAAACTTTCTTTTATAAAAGATGCAAAAGCACCTAATTATAATCAAGTATTCTATCAACCTAGATTTAGCTACAACTATTATGATGGACTAATTTTGGGCATGAAATTACACAATACGCCTTTAATAAAAAGAAATTTGATAGCTAAATTTCTACCCGGTTACGCAACCAAGAGTAACAAGCTAAATGGTTCTTTCTCGTTACTATATAACCACTTTTTCGAAGATACAGATATCTATAAAATTTCATATGGTATTGCTGGAAACACGCTTCAATATGCACCAGGATTATCTTATAGCTCACTGATACCATATGTAGGTCTTCAATTTAAAAGAAAATCTTTAAGAGATGCTACTAGTAAAGTTATTAGCGCCAAGGTAGTTCATATCGATAAAGAAATTCTTCCGGCGACTACCAAAACAGAACAAGATAACTATAGCGTGCTTAGTTTAAGTTATAACTACATTAACCCAGATATTATAGAAGAAACTCGCTTCAACGTCAACACAGAGATTGCTGCAAATTTTTCTAAAATTTCTGCAGATTTTAGGTATCGAAAACTTACCTCTACCGATACGCAATTAGATTTTAGGGTTTTTGCAGGAGCCTTTCTTAAAAATAATACTAAAGGAGATTATTTTAGCTTTGGTTTAGACCGCGCAAATGATTATTTATTTGAATTAAGTTATTATGGTCGTTCAGAAGACTCCGGTATTTATAGTCAGCAATATATTATAACAGAAGGTGGTTTTAAATCTGTTTTACCAACTAGGTTTGCTAATCAGTATATGTTGTCTTTAAACTCCAGTATTGGTTTATGGCGTTGGATTGAGTTTTACCACGATGTTGCCTTTCTAAAAAACAAAAAAGAGCGTCTTTTCTTTGGTTATGAAAATGGAATTAGATTAAACTTTGTACATAATATTTTTGAAATCTATTTCCCTCTATACTCAAATAACGGTTGGGAGGTTTCACAAGCATCTTATGCACAAAATATAAGGTTTACTTTTACTGGTGATGTAAATCGTATTTATAATTTTTTTAAAAGAGGTTTCTTGTAAAAAATTAAACACTCAAAACCAACCGAACTCTTTTATTGCGTTATTCGTAAAAAAAACATATTTTTAATTAGTTTTATTATTGAATACCTAATATATGTATTTATATTTCTAAATATCAACTAAAAAAACTACCTTTACAGAATCCCAAACTAAGAAAATAATGCCTCAAAAAACTCTGATTCAAGATAAAAAAGAACTTTCTTTTAAAGATTTCAAAGAAGAAGTTTTAAACGACTATAAAATTGCTAAAATTAGTAGAGAATGTAGTTTACTTGGTAGAAGAGAAGTTTTAACCGGAAAAGCTAAATTTGGTATTTTTGGAGACGGAAAAGAACTGCCACAATTAGCAATGGCAAAAGCTTTTAAAAAAGGTGATTTTAGATCGGGATACTACAGAGATCAAACCTTTATGATGGCTATTGGTGAACTTACAGCACAACAGTTTTTTGCAGGCCTCTACGCGCATACAAATATAGAAATAGAACCAATGTCTGCTGGAAGGCAAATGGGTGGTCATTTTGCGACGCATAGTCTAAACGAAGACGGTAGCTGGAAAAATCTTACAGAACAATATAATTCGAGCGCTGATATTTCTCCTACAGCTGCTCAAATGCCTCGCTTATTAGGCTTAGCGCAAGCATCTAAAATTTATAGAAACGAAAAAAGTGTACAACATAAAACTAATTTTTCTAATAAAGGAAATGAAGTTGCCTGGGGAACTATTGGAAATGCAAGTACAAGTGAAGGTTTGTTTTTTGAAACCATAAATGCAGCCGGGGTTCTACAGGTTCCAATGATAATTAGTGTTTGGGACGATGAATACGGAATTTCCGTACATGCAAAACATCAAACTACAAAAGAAAGTATTTCTGAAGTCTTAAAGGGTTTTCAAAGAGAAAATAATACTAATGGGTATGAAATTATTGTAGTAGATGGTTGGGATTATGTTCAGTTAGTAGATATATACAACAAAGCAGCAATAATAGCTAGAGAACAACACGTACCTGTTTTAATTCATGTAAAGGAATTGACACAACCTCAAGGACATTCAACCTCTGGTTCTCACGAAAGGTATAAAGCTAAAGAGAGGCTGCAATGGGAAAAAGACCACGATTGTATAGAGAAAATGCGAGAATGGATTTTAGATTTTGAACTAGAAACAGATTCTGGAGAAACTTTGCGCTTTGTAGATTCTGAAGAAGAAATAATAATTTTAGAGAAAGAAGCAAAAAAAACGGTAAACACCGCAAAGAGAAATGCTTGGAATGCTTATAATAACGAACTATTAGCAGAAACAACGGTTGCTGTAAAATTATTAAATAGGGTTGCTGAAAAAAGTAAGAACAAGGCTTTTATTCATAAATATAAAAAAGATTTAGAGAAAATAACAGAACCAATAATTAAAGACATTCTAATTGCTGCAAGAAAATCACTTCGTTATTTAAAAGAAGAAACATTCGCAGAAAAAAAAGAACTTCAAAATTTCATTAAAGCAACTGTTAAAAATGCTGATAAGATATACTCTTCATACTTATTAAGTGAAAACAAATACAGTGCCTTAAACATTGAAGAGAAAAAGCCTGTATATACTCAAAATCAAAACCTAGTAGACGCAAGAGTTATAATGAGAGATAATTTTGATGCTATCTTAAAAAAACATCCAGAAGTTATTATTTTTGGTGAAGATGCAGGTTTCATTGGAGACGTAAACCAAGGTTTAGAAGGCCTTCAAGAAAAATATGGTGACATAAGAGTAGCGGATACAGGAATTAGAGAAGCAACCATAATTGGACAAGGAATTGGCTTAGCTATGCGTGGCTTAAGACCTATTGCAGAAATACAATATTTAGATTACTTATTATATGCACTTCAAATTATGAGTGATGATTTGGCAACCCTTCATTACAGAACTTTTGGAAAGCAAAAAGCACCTTTAATTATTAGAACACGTGGCCACCGATTAGAAGGAATCTGGCATGCTGGATCTCCAATGGGAGGCATTATAAATAATATTCGTGGAATACATGTTTTAGTACCTAGGAACATGACTAAAGCTGCAGGTTTTTATAACACACTTCTAGAAGGTGATGAACCA
Source organism: uncultured Polaribacter sp. (assembly GCA_913061165.1). Lineage (GTDB taxonomy): Bacteria > Bacteroidota > Bacteroidia > Flavobacteriales > Flavobacteriaceae > Polaribacter. The sequence goes on along the minus strand of CAJXTJ010000068.1, from coordinate 5,258 downwards.
GCACTCGTTATAGAATGTCTAAATGGGTATCGTTTAAAAGAAGAACTTCCTTTAAACTTAGCAGAATTTAAAACTAAAATTGGCGTAGTAGAAACAGTAAAAGAAGGTACAGATATTACGATAGTTTCCTATGGTTCTACCCTAAGAATTGTTCAAGAGACTTCTAAAGAACTGCAACAAGCAGGAATTAATATAGAAATTATTGATGCGCAAAGCTTGTTGCCTTTTGACTTAAATAATGATTGTGTAAAAAGTTTAGCAAAAACAAATAAACTATTGGTCATTGATGAAGATGTTCCAGGTGGGGCTTCTGCTTATCTTTTACAAGAAATTTTAGAAAAACAAAATGGCTATCAGTATTTAGATAGCAAGCCGTGTACTTTAACAGCAAAAGCGCATAGAACTGCATATGGGACAGATGGAGACTACTTCTCGAAACCTTCTGCAGAAGATGTTTTTGAAAAAGTATATGATATTATGCACGAATCTAATCCTGAAAAATACAAGAGTTTATATTAAAACACCTTTCTTATAATTATTTAAATGCTCAAAAATCTAAGATTTTTGAGCATTTTTTTTAACATATCAAACTTAATTATTCAATAGATTTTTAATATTTTAGTTCCATCAATTTATAAAAAATTAGGGTATGAAAAATTTACTGTTCTATGCAATTATTTTTGTTTTTTTCCTTCCAATAGAAACTTCAGCGCAAAGAAAAAAAGAAAAAAATAAAAAAGGAGAGGAAACTGCTAATACTATTGAAAAAAATAAAGCTATTCTATATACTGACGTTGTAAATGAAGGCACAAAAACCGATGAAGGCTTATTTAAAGTGCATGAGAATAAAGAAAAATTCATCTATGAAATCCCCAAGTCTTACTTGGGAAAAGAAATGTTATTAGTAACCAGAATTAAAGAACTTCCTGCTGGTTTAGGAGGGGGTTATGTAAATGCTGGATCTAAAATTAATACCCAAGTTATTGTTTGGGAACCATATAAAAACAAAGTACTTCTAAAAGTAAAATCTTACAATGCCATAGCAAATGACTCTTTACCTATTTATAAATCTGTTAAGGCAAATAACTTAGAACCTATCATTTACGCTTTTGATATAAAATCTCAAAACATAGATTCTACTGCTGTTCTAATAGACGTTACAAAATTATTTTCTACCGATGTAAAAGCAATAACAGGCTTACCTTCTTACTTTAGAAAAACGTATAAAGTAAAAAAATTAGACGCCTCCAGAAGCTTTATCAATAGTATAAAAAGTTATCCAAAAAATATTGAAGTTGTGCAAGATTTCACTTTTGAGTCGGATATGCCACCCAGTAATAAAAGTACAAATACCATTACTATTCGCATTAATCAATCTATGATTTTGTTACCAGAAAACCCAATGATGTCTAGAGTTTATGATAAAAGAGTTGGTTATTTCTCTTTAGAAAATGTAGATTATAATTCTGAAGCCTTAAAAGCAGATAGCAAAAGATATATTAAACGCTGGCGCCTTGAACCAACAGATGAAGATGCCTACAACAGGGGTGAATTGGTTGAACCTAAAAAACCTATTATCTATTATTTAGACCCTGCAACCCCTATAAAATTAAGAAAGTACATAAAACAAGGTGTAGACGATTGGCAAAAGGTTTTTGAAACAGCTGGTTTTAAAAATGCCATTATGGCAAAAATGCCTCCAACAAAAGAAGAAGACCCAGAGTTTAGTATGGAAGATGTGCGATACTCTTCTATTAGATATGTAGCAAGCACAACTAGAAATGCGGTTGGACCATCTGTATCAGATCCCAGATCTGGGGAGATTTTAGAAAGTGATATTATTTGGTATCATAACCATTTACGTTCTTACAGGAATAGATATTTATTAGAAACTGGTGCTGCAAATCCGTCTGCAAGAACGTTAAACACTACAGATGAAGAGATTGGAGATATGATGCGTATGGTTATTGCACATGAAGTTGGCCATGCTTTAGGTTTACCTCACAATATGGCCGCTAGTTTCGCATACCCAACTGACTCTTTACGTTCCGGAAGTTTTACACAAAAAAACGGTATTGCGGCTACAATTATGGATTACGCTAGATATAATTACGTTGCGCAACCCGGCGATAAAAACATTCGTTTTATAAGACAATTGGGACCATATGACCACTATGCAATCAACTGGGGGTATCGAAAAATAGCAAATATAAATAAGCCCGATGATGAAGTGAAAATATTAAATAAATGGATTGAAGATAAAGCAGATAATCCTGTTTATAGATTTGGTGGCCAACGTTATGATCCTTCTGCACAAACAGAAGGAATAGGAAATGACCAAGTACAATCTAGTACATATGGAATAAAAAACCTGAAAATTGTTGCTAAGAACTTACCAAAGTGGACTTCTGACAAAACTAACAATTATGAAGATTTAAGTGAGTTATACGGCGAATTATTAAGTGTTTGGGGCAGATACGTTGGTCACGTAGCAGGAAATATTGGTGGTGTTTACGAGTTTAATAAAAAACCATCTCAAATAGGAGAAATCTATATACCAACTTCAAAAGAAAAACAAAAAGAGTCCTTAAATTGGTTACAAACCAATGTTTTTCAAACTCAAAATTGGTTGTTAGATAAACATATTTTAAACAAAATTGATGAAGCTGGATATAGTGAGATACTCACAAAGTATCAAAACCGATTTTTGAGAATATTACTAAATACTAAGACCTTAAAAAGGCTGATTGATGCAGAAGTTATTCAAGAAAACCATTATGCCACAATAGATATGATGGGCGACTTAAGGAGAGGAATTTTCTCTGAAATAAGGAATATTAAGAATGTTGACCTTCATCGAAGAAATCTTCAAAAATCTTTTATCAACAGGTTGTCTAGTTTAATGAAAGATGTTTCGATTCATAATACAGATATTCCTTCAATTATTCGTGGTGAATTAACCACGTTAAAATATCAATTAAATGCGGCAAGTAAAAAAACAGTAAATAAAATAACAAAGTATCATTACAAGGATTGTATTGTTCTTATTAACAATATTTTAGACCCTAAATAAAAGGTCTCTACTATCTTTTAAGTATAGCATTACCTATTGCGCAATCTAAACAACGTTTAGGTGCGCAATAATTATTTTTAAGTTCCAATAAAGCCTGTGTATCGAATGCATTTTTAGAACTTACTCCAATTTCAGAGAATTTAGAAATGATGTTATTTTTCTCTGGCTTCATCTTTTTAAGAAGTACTAGAAAAAATTCTTCATCTACTTCTCCTTTACTTTTTTGAAACAAAAATTTTAATGGAATTATCGTATTAATAATTAACAAATCGACAAATGAAGTTGTAATTTTTTTTGTTGATTTTTTTGATATCGACTCGAAATTATAATGTGTTTGCCAAAAGGGGTTTATTACAATAGTAAATAATTCATAAAACTCCTTTAAATTATCTATCGCTATCAATTTAGAAAATAGGTTTTGGTGTTTATGAAATAGCGCCACTAACTGAGCTATTCTAATGGTTGGAAAATTATTAGGACGCATTCTGAAAAAAGAAAATTCGTTTTTAGGAATGTGATTTAACTTAAACTTATGTTTTAAATAATCATATTCCTTTCTTAGTTCTTTCTGATATTCGTCTTCAGTTTCCTCCTCCAAAAAACCTGCCTGCCCAAATAGTAAAGCAGCAAGCTGATTTGTATGGAAACTGAGTTTCTTAATTACAGAATAGTCTACAGACTGTGCTAATCTTAAAAAAGAGTTGCCATTTACTTTTAACCCGAAATTCTTTATTAATAATTGAAATAAAACTGCTTCAAAATTATTATTTTCTTGCTGTAATAAAACATTTATTTCCTCAGATTTTCTTTCGAGGCGATCAAAAAATAGACGTTCTTTCCAATTATTAAAAATAAATTCATCAACTGTAGAAATAGCATTTTTACAAGGAAGCCAACTAGTTGGAGCTGAAAATAAATTTTTATAATTATTTAAAACTGTTTCATCAATAAGGTTTTTTAAAACCAAAGTTGGGATTGGTTTATTGTTTTTCATATAAATAGCCACATCATTCTCCCAAACTATATGTAAAATAACTGCATCATAATTTAGATCTTTTTCATGGTTATGCAGATACCAATCTGAGGCTTTTAAATGGATTTCTACATTTCCTATCCAAGTTTGTCCATCAATTTTTAATTGCGCATTTAAAAAATCTGGTCCAGCATTTTTATTATGTAAACCAGACTTTATAATAGATAAATACGCATTATCTGTTGTCTTAAAATCTACCTTTGAAAACATTTTGTACCGCCATACATACTGCAAAAAATCTTCATTCATGCTTTTTATTTTCAAGGTACAAAAAAATTGATACTTCTATAAATTTATATAATTACCACATTGATATTAAACAATAATATTGCACTATTTTTGCATTTCAAAATAAGAATAATGAATATTATAGATAGTTTAAAATGGCGCTATGCTGTTAAAAAATTTGATACGAATAAAGAACTTTCAGAGCTACAAATAGAAACCTTAAAAGAAGCCTTTAATTTAACAGCTACTTCTTACGGCTTACAGCCTCTGAAATTAGTGATAATTAAAAATAAAAAAATTCAAGAAAAGCTTGTACCGTTCTCATGGAATCAACAACAGATTTTGCAAGCATCTCATCTATTAGTAATATGTGTAAAAGATAACTATACAACTCAAGAAGTAGAAAACTACTTTAATTTAGTTCAAAAAATTAGAAATACACCCGATGAAGTTATCAATCCATTTAAAAAATTTTTAACTGCAGAAATTGCAAAAAAAACACAAGAAGAATTATATATTTCAAATAAAAATCAAGCCTATATTGCACTTGGAAATTTACTAACAGTTTGTGCTTCACAGGAGATAGATTCTTGTCCAATGGAAGGTTTTACACCAGATAAATATGATGAAATTTTAGATCTAACAAAAGACAATTTAAAATCCGTTTTAGTCTTACCTGTAGGCTTTCGAGCATCAGATGATTATATGAAAGATTTAACAAAAGTGAGGAAAAATATATCTGATAGTATTATTGAAATTTCTTGATTTGTAATTCTCACTTTTCGACTTTATTTGAAAGGTATTTCAATCCTGTTTAGAACTAAATCGAAAACTTTAAACACCTATTAAACCTTTTAGCTAGAAACATAAAATCGTATTTTTGAAACGTAATAAAAAAAACAAAAAATGAGTACATCAGTAAGG